>JAPUGI010000071.1 GCA_027292925.1 Gammaproteobacteria bacterium | reverse complement strand
ATCTCGATCATAGTATGAACCGCCAGGTCTACATCCCGACTGGTGAGCTGGTCCAGCTTGTCTGACATACGTTTGATCAGTTCAGATTTGTTCATTGTGCCATTGCGAAAAGCATTCTATGTCTATGTTACAAATTTTGGTTTAATAATCAATACCTTATAGTTAAAAACTAAAGTATTTGATTAATATAGGGATTGTAGGCCGGTTACGGCTGCCAGTACATTGGCTATCACCGCGAGAACATTGAATCACCCATGCCTTTCGCATAGAATTCGCCATGGCGAGTCCCAGTGGCAAATTAGCTTTTAACTGTTCAGTTAATCCCGCAGATCCTGTACCGGACCGGGAACGGGCAGTCTTGTGCCGGCCAAGGGTCCTGGCCAGTTCCCCTTTGTTTCTCCCATTGATATCAAATAAAAAAACACGCCTCAACCGTGGCGTGAAGCCAGCCTATGGAGCTTTTTAATGGCAACAATAATTAGCGATACTTCCCGCACTTTTAGCGAATACCTATTGATACCAAGACTGACGCGAAAGAACCAGAGTATAGAGTCAGTTGATCTACGATCGCCCTTATCAGTCGTGGAACCGAATGAGCTACCTCGTTTTAGCGTGAACATTCCGATCGTGTCGGCGTGTATGCAATCGGTCTCGGGGACCAGTTTGTCAATCGCGCTTGCACGGCAAGGTGGCTTGGGTATGGTGTTTTGCTCCCAGTCCATAGAGTCCCAGGCGGAAATGGTGCGCCAGGTAAAAAGTCACAAGGCAGGTTTCGTCACGAGCGCCTCCAACACCACCGCGGATACCAGACTCGAGGAGGTGATAAGGCTGATGCGGGAATCGGGTCACTCAACGGTACCTGTGACCGATGATGGGACAGCCACGGGGAAATTCCTCGGATTGATTACTGATCAGGATTTCTGGGAATTTGAGGACGATCTGGATAACAAGGTGTGCAAGCATATGACATCCATTGAAGATGTTATCTTCGGTGTTGATGGTATCAGCCTACGCGAGGCCAACAATTTGTTGCATCGGCATAAAAAGGACTGCCTGCCTATCCTTGACGCAGCGGGAAATCTCAGTTCACTGGTTTTCAAGAAGGACTATGTTGACCACCGACGGCATCCCCTGGAGATGCTGGATGATTCAAAACGCTTGTGTGTTGGTGCTGCACTTAATACCCATGACTACAAAGAACGCGTACCTGAATTAATCGCAGCTGGAGTGGATGTACTTTGTTTTGACTCGTCCGATGGATTTACCGAATACCAGATGGAAGGAATTGCATGGATTCGCGCGAACTTTGGTCCAGAGGTAGTAATTGGAGGAGGCAATATTGTTTCAGCTGAAGGCTTTGACTTCCTGATTAGCGAACTTGGAGTTGACTTCGTTAAAGTTGGAATGGGTGGCGGTTCCATCTGCATAACCCGCGAACAGAAGGGAGTTGGTCGCGGACAGGCATCTGCATTGTTGGAAGTGGTGCACAGGAGAGATGAATATTTTTCCGAAACTGGCCGCTATATTCCGTTGTGCTCTGATGGAGGCCTGGCCAATGATACTCAAATCGTAATCGCACTCGCCATGGGGGCTGACTTCGTCATGATGGGCCGGTATTTCGCCATGACTGACGAGAGTCCTACGCCTAAAACATCTATTAACGGTCAGATGTACAAACCCTACTGGGGAGAAGGTACCCATCGGGCACAGAACTGGCAGCGATATAGCGATGGGATGAGTTCCAGGAAAATGATGTTTGAAGAAGGTGTTGATGCTTATGTCCCGTTGGTTGGATCCTTGGCAGAGGTATTGGAAACGACCTTGTACAAAGTACGTAGCACCATGGTCAACATAGGTGCGAATTCATTGGCGAATTTTCGCGAGAGTGCCGTCCTGACAAGGGTGTCGGAACAATCTGTGGTCGAAGCAGGCACTACCAACGTATTCCAGTTCTCAAGAAACCGCGAATTTGAAGAAGCTGAATGGGGCAACACTGGATAGAGTTGATTCTTGCGGGGTAAACGAAGTTAAATTCTTGATGAAATTTGCGGGCTACAGTTCACCAATGCTTGAGTTATAATGCGCGTCGTTTTCATTCTCGCTCAGGAAGTCATAGTGAACAAACTCAGGTTGCTGTTGGTCTCCGTTTTTATGATCTTGGGTCTGGCTACCAGTGCGGGACCCGTGGAAGACGCTATCGTCAAAAGAATTTCCAGGGTCGGCAGTGTTTGTGTGGAAGGCACCGATTGTGTTCAGGGAACCGGGGAACTGAGTGTAGCCATCAATCAGGCAAGTGGCCCGGAAACAAATTACAAAAAGACCTGTGCCACCTGTCACAACATCGGTGTTGCCGGTGCGCCTAAATTTGGAGATGCGGCACAGTGGGAGCCACGCATCGCCAAGGGAATGGATGTCCTTTACACCAGCAGTATTAATGGTATGCCGCCCGGGATGCCAGCCAAGGGTATGTGCTTCAATTGTTCTGATGATGAATTGAAAGCCATCGTCGACTACATGGTTGAAGCCTCCAGATAGCTAGTTCTTGTCCAGAAATATCGTCTGTTCCAAATTGGGATTCAAAATGCGTAACTTTTTCAGATATCCAGGGTCGCCGTGTCGGGCACGGTGACCCGAACAATCTCAAGACAAGATAACTAGTCTGTTAATGCTTTCCATCTACATAGCGGGAGTCTGATAACGATCGAGGCGTCGGAAACCCAATGCTTCTGTGAGATGGGCTGTACGAATATTTTCCGAACCTTCAAGGTCAGCAATGGTTCTGGCGACTTTGAGTATCTTGTAATATCCACGCGCCGAAAGACCAAGTTTTGTCATGGCCTTGTCCAGTAGATTCCTGTCTGCCTGGGTCAACCGGCACACTTTTTCAACGCACGAACTTGCCATGTGCGCATTCAAAGTGTTTGAACGCGCTAACATTTTCAGCCTTGCATGTGCGATGGCACTAACACTTCGCTCGTGTTCGCCTGTATCTTGTCTGTATGACGGGTCTGATAGTGCACCAGTTGGCAAGGCCGGAACATCGACATGCAGATCAATGCGATCAAGCAGGGGTCCGGATATTCTTCCCCGGTAACGCTGAATCTTGTCGTTAGTGCAATTACAACGATCTGAGTCATCTCCGAAATATCCGCAGGGGCAAGGGTTCATCGCGGCCACAAGCTGAAATTGTGCCGGATATTCTACTTGTCTTAGTGCGCGGCTAATAATGATCCTTCCGGACTCCAGGGGTTCCCTCAGGACCTCCAGGACATGTCGTGTGAATTCCGGCAACTCATCAAGAAAAAGCACACCATTGTGAGCCAGTGAAATTTCACCTGGTCGTGGCGGATTGCTACCACCCACCAGGGCAACGGCAGACGACGTATGGTGAGGCGTACGGAATGGTCGAGCCGACCAATTGGCATATTCAAAGGGGTACTTGGAGACTGACTTGATTGATGCGACCGTCAACGATTCTTCAAGAGTCATGGGTGGCAACAATGAGGGGAGCCTGCTCGCCAACATGGTTTTTCCGGTACCGGGTGGGCCGATAAAAATGATGTTATGCGCGCCTGCAGCCGCAACAATCAATGCCCGTTTTGCGAATGCCTGGCCGCGAATATCGGAGAGATTGCTAGTAAATTTTTTTTGGCGGACCAGCGTCCCTTTTTTCGCAATTTCAAGCCTCAGTTGCTTCGTTAGATGTCCTACAACCTGAAGTAGTGAATCTGCCACGAGTACGTTGTCGGAATCCGCCAGTGCAGCTTCGTGTTCGTTTGCACGGGGCACCACAATCAAGTTGTTAGTTTTTGTTGCCTTGATTGTTGCTGGTAAGACCCCGGTTATCGAACGAACGTCACCATTGAGCGCCAGTTCACCCAGGAACTCCATCCTGGAAAGGCGCTGACACGGGATCTGCTCGCTGGCTGCGAGGATCGCAAGAGCGATAGCGAGGTCGTATCGGCCACCGCTTTTTGGCAGATCTGCCGGAGCCAGGTTGACAGTGAGTTTTCGATCCGGGATATAGAAATTTGCGTTCTTAATGGCGGATTTAACCCGGTCCTTGCTTTCCTTGACTGCGGTTTCAGGCAAACCGACGATTTGAATTTGTGGAAGCCCCCCGACTACGTCTGCCTCTACGGTCACAGAAGGAGCCACGATGCCAATCTCGGCTCGTGAGAAGGTGGTAGCAACGACCATATAATGTAGATCAGCGATAAAAAACCCAATTTAACCTGGATCTGGATGTATGAAATTGGGTGATATCCCCGTTTGATGTACTCGAATATCCATGGACAAGGTGAGCAGGTTCCCCGGGGTATGTTGCACTATGTAAGTGCGAGAATGATGGGTACTAAAGTCCATAGCGCACTATGATGGTGCTTACTTGGTTCACTGCACCGGGTAGAAATGACATATTTATTGGCTTAGGAGTCATTTCTGACTTGGCACGATCAATGCATCCTGCATAAATAAAACTGGCATTGCGAGTCGGATGTATGGACAGCGCTTTTGCTATGAGAAAAGTGTTAGATGGAGAGAGGAAATGGACAATCTGAAATTGGCCCTGCTAGGCAGTGGTTTGATGCTTGCGTCGAGCGGCGTCTATGCCGTAGAAATTAGTGGTAATGTCGCGTTAGCCAGCGATTATGTTTATCGGGGTATATCTCAGACCAATGAAGAAGCTACTATCCAGGGTGGTTTTGATGTTGAAGGGGAATCCGGTCTCTACGTCGGAGTTTGGGCATCAAATATTGCGTTTGATGGATCCATTGAAGTAGATGTCTATGCTGGATACGGGGGTGAATTCAGTGAAGACCTGGGATTTGATATCGGTATTTTGCGATACGAATACCCGGACGATGTGAATAGCAGTTTTAGTGAATTGTATGGCAGTTTGAGTTACAAGGAGCTGACCGTAGGCGTTGCTTATTCAAGTGACTTTTTCCTCGAGTCAGACACGTCAACGTACGTCTTTGTGGATTATTCGTTTTCGCTACCGAATGAGTTTGGGTTAGATTTGCATTATGCTGAGCAATCTATTGATGATAACGATATTTTTGGTACGCCTGATTACGCCGAATATTCCCTGAGCTTGACCAGGACCGTGGCAGATATCGATTTGTCACTCACCTGGTACGATACGGACCTGTCCAACGATGATTGCTTTTTAGATAGCACCACGGGTATTGGTACAAACTTGTGTGAATCTCGAGTCGTATTTGGGCTATCAAAGAGTTTGTAATTTGGTTACATTTATTACATCGAATGTAGTGTGATCCTGATAAGGGGAGATAAGTAAATGAAGTTAGTAACAGCGATTATCAAGCCATTTAAGTTGGATGATGTTCGAGAAGCTCTGTCTGAAATATCTGTACAGGGGATGACAGTTACTGAAGTAAAAGGCTTCGGTCGTCAGAAAGGTCATACTGAGCTTTATCGGGGAGCCGAATATGTTGTCGATTTCCTGCCAAAAGTGAAAATTGAAGTCGCCATTTTAGATGAACATCTGGACGCTGTGCTAGAAGCCATCAGCAATGCAGCAAACACCGGAAAGGTGGGTGATGGTAAGATTTTTATTAGCACGCTTGACGATGTTGTGCGAATTCGCACTGGTGAAACCGGAGGAGAAGCGGTCTAAAAGATATCCGAACCTCTATTCGCGAACCTTGGCTAATCTTAGCCTGTTTCCTTTGATTCTAATCGGAGGCTAACCTCTCTATAATCCAGCCTTCTCCAAATCCCACAGTCTCTTCATGAAATATAGAAGTTCGCGCGGCGGAGTGTCCGGTATTGGCTTCAGGGAAGCCGTGATGATGGGTTTGGCGACTGATGGTGGTTTGCTCATTCCCCATGAAATTCCTGATGTTAAAGACAAGCTTGGAAGCTGGACTTCACTGACGTTCCAGGAGTTGGCTGTTAATATCATGGCGGAATATATTGATGATATTCCTGCAGAAGACCTGGCAACCCTGGTCGACAAAAGCTACGCCCGTTTCGATCATGAAAAAATCACGCCGGTGGTTCAAGTGAGTGATTTCTACGTGCTCGAATTGTTCCACGGACCCACCCTTGCCTTTAAAGACATCGCCCTGCAGTTCCTGGGTAATGTATTTGAATATATTCTTGAAGAGGAACAGGGTCATTTGAACATTCTGGGAGCGACCAGCGGTGACACCGGTAGTGCTGCCATCGAAAGCATCCGCGGCAAGTCCAATATCAATATCTTCATCCTTTTCCCGGAAGGGAAGACCAGTCCGGTGCAGGAGGCGCAGATGACGACTGTGCTGGACGCCAACGTTTTTAATATAGCAGTGGAAGGTAGCTTCGACGATTGTCAGTCATTGATGAAGACGATTTTCTCGGACTTGTCGTTCAAGCAGGAGTACGAACTTGGCGCGGTCAATTCCGTCAACTGGACGAGACTACTGGCGCAGATTGTGTACTATTTTTTTGCCTGGTATGAATTGGGTAAACCAGAAACGTTTGATGTTTCCGTCCCAACTGGCAATTTCGGAAATATCTTTGCCGGTTACCTGGCAAGACGGATGGGTCTGCCGATCAACAAGTTGATTTTGGCAACTAACCGCAACGACATACTCGCCCGGTTTTTTGAAACTGGTGTTTACCAGAAAGGAGAAGTCTGTTTCAGCGAGAGCCCAGCGATGGACATCCAGGTTTCCAGCAATTTTGAACGCTACCTTTACTACAAACTGGATGGTTCTTGTGAAAAAGTGGCTGAGTTCATGGGCGGATTTTTGCAAAAAGGAATGGCGCGGCTGGACTTTAATACCCGTGGATTTGATGAGTCATTCATGGCCGGGTCGGTTGGTGACTCGGAAACACTCGGAACCATTCGTGACATCTATGAACAGGAAGATTACCTTGTTGATCCGCATACTGCTGTGTGTATCAGCGTCGGCAGTCGCCTTCGTACACCCGAAACCCCCCTGCTCTGCTTATCTACTGCACATCCTGCCAAATTTGAGAATGCTATCAGTCGGGCAGTTCCGGGTCTGGCCTCCCACCATGAACGTTTGGAAGCATTGGCGGGGCTGCCAACCCGAAAGGAAAAGATGGGTGCAGAGGTGGATCTTGTGCAGGCGTTTATTCGCCAATATGGTCTGCATTGAATCGAGCCGACATTCGGTTAATTGCCTCTGGTAACTGCCTGATATCGTTTATTTCCTCATCTGCACGGGTTTCCCCGGTATTTTCCTGTCCCGGATGTTGTACCCAGACGGTATGTAGTCCGGCCCGAATCGCCGCATCAATGTCGAGCACCGGATTGTCACCGACGTATATCATCTGCCCAGGTTTGGTTCGTGTATGGGCAAGTGCTCTTCTAAAGAGGTCGTTCGCTGGTTTTGGCGCGCCTACCTCTTCTGCCGAAAAAGCGAAGCTGAAATAACCGTCCAGTCCGAGTCGCCTGATGTCAGCGTTGCCGTTGCTTAAGGCACCCAGTATGAATTGATTTGCCAACATCGAAATGGTTTCAATAGCGCCTTCAAAAAACTCAACCTCATTTCTCGCAATGAGGAAAACATCCATTGCCTGGTGTGAGAGCTCAGTCGCCTGGTCGACCTGACTTAGAAGCATTGCACGTTCGATGAGCCTTCGTCTGAATTCGGTAATCCTGTTGCCGAGGTTTGGGTCTTCCTCGAGTAATTCGTGGCGCAGCTCGCGCATACTGCTTACGTCATAGTTGAGCTGGGGGATCTCTTGTTTCAACCAGTCATTAAGGCGTTTTTCTGCGTTGATGATGACGGGTTTTACAGCCCAGAGTGTGTCGTCCAGGTCGAACGCGATAACTCGAATCAATCCTTGCCTCCCGGTTCACGTTTCCTGGTCGTCTGCGTGTGGCTTGCGATGTGCCCTGGGGTGCGCCTTGTCATAAACTTCCGCCAGGTGTTGGAAGTCAAGATGGGTATAGATTTGCGTCGTGGAGATGTCCGCGTGGCCTAGTAATTCCTGCACGGCGCGCAGATCGCCGCTTGATTCAAGCATATGGCTTGCAAATGAGTGACGCAACATATGTGGGTGCACATTGCCTGGAATATTCTGGCTGCGGGTCCAGTGCCTGACCCGTGATTGTACATTGCGTGGGCTTATCCGCCGGCCTCGTTCGCTGATAAACAAGGCGGACTCATCCCGGAGGGTCTGTTTTCTTGCCGGTAGCTGAGTGCGGATGTTGAGCCATTTTTGTATGGCCTTAAGTGCGTATGAACCTACAGGAAGCACGCGCTCCTTACTGCCTTTGCCCAACACCCTGATAGTGGCGTCGTTCCAATCGATATCAATAATGTTCGCGTTGGTCAGTTCTGTTAACCGCAGACCCGATGAATAGAAAAGCTCCAAAATGGCAAGATCCCTCACGGTGTGCCATTTCGAACCCTGCACATTGAGTAAGTGTGCTACCTGGTCGGTATCCAGGGTCTTTGGAAGTTTCTGTGTTGTTTTCGGCGCTGTGATGGACAAGGCTGGATTCTGTTTTACCTGACCTTCTCTCGCCAGGTAATTAAAAAAAGTTCGGATGGAGGACAATCTTCGCTGCAGGGTTTTACCAGAGATGCCTTGCCGGTGTGCATCAGCTACAAACTGGCGGAGTTGATGGTTGGCCAGGGCTCGCCACTGATGGATTTCCAGTTGCTGGCAAAATTCTCCCAGCAGGTTGAGATCCCGCCGATAGCCCTGGATCGTGTTGTTTGAAAGACGGCGCTCGTCGCGGAGATGGCCTGTAAAGTCATCAATGTAATGCAGCAACGATTTCTGGTTCACCCAGGAGTTTCCCGCACCATTACTGGTGTTTTAGGTAGATGTGTTTAGGTATTAATTTCGCAAGGGTGTCTGCAACAAATCCAATAAATACCGTACCCATACCGGGTTTGAAATAGTTGGCGTCTTCGCTGCCAATAGCCAGCAATGCTATTTGCCGGTTTTTTCTCACTGATAAGACGGCGGCAGATTCGACCTTGTCGCTCTGGTGGCGAAACAGAAAATCCTGCTCTGAAGGTCGTAGTACACCTAGGGTCGGCTGTTTGGCACGAATCAATCCACCTATGTAATCCTTTGCCGCCATCTCCGAAACGCAGGTGGTGAAGTGGTTAATCTGGTGTGGAGTATCACTGAAAATTATCAGGCTGTAAGCGTGACACTGGAAGTCCTCCTTGAAACTCTTTTCCAGTGCTGCAAAGAACTGATCCGGATCCCCGGCATCAATAAGGTCAAGAATCAGCTTTTTACATTTTTCGAAAATTTCGTTGTTTCTCTTGGCTGACTCAACAAATTCATCGAGTTTCGTGCGAATATTAATGTTTCGTTCGCGAAGCAGGGAAACCTGTCGTTCCATCAGGGAGACAGCCTTACCATTGTCGTGGGGTAGTTCCAGCTCGAGTAGCAGGTTTTCCTGGTTTTTAAAAAATTCAGGATGTTTAAGCAGATAGTCTGCCACCTGGGCATCGGTGATTTGTTGTTCTATCTGCGCACTTTTTGTCTTTGGACTTTTTATCTTTGGATCAGGTTTATTCATATCTGTAATCGACCCTCGTATACGCGGCAGGCTGGTCCGGATAGCATTATGTCAGAATTATCTCCGTGCCAGGTTATGCTCAGTGTTCCTCCGGGCAATGTAACCTCCACCTGGTCATCCAGCAGACCCTGCAGTCGACCTGCCACCACCGCGGCACATGCGCCACTTCCACAGGCTTGTGTTTCACCGACGCCTCGCTCAAATACTCGCAGTTTGATTTTACATCGAGATACTACTTCCATAAATCCAACATTAACTCTCTGGGGGAATTTCTTGTGATTTTCAATCAGTGGACCGAGTTGATTCACTGGCGCCTCATCAACATTTTTCACATTGAGAACCGCATGTGGATTGCCGATATTGACGACAGCGATACGAACTTTTTCTGGCGAATGAAAACCGGGATGAACAGGCAAGGATGAACATAGCTCCAGTTCATATTGTATTTTTGAGTGGTCTGACAAAAAGGGGATTTGCTCAGGTGACAAGACGGGTGACCCCATATTGATGGTTATGTTGCCATCTTTTTCCAGTCTGCATTCGATGTTGCCGGTATTGGTTTCCATCTTGACCGTTGTCCTGGTGGTCAGCCCCCTGTCACGGACAAAGCGCATAAGACACCTGGCCCCGTTTCCACATTGCTCTGCTTCTGAGCCATCAGCGTTAAAAATTCTATAGCGAAAATCCACATCCGGATCCTGTGGTGGTTCTACCAGCAGTAACTGGTCAAATCCGATTCCGGTACGCCGATCCCCCAGTTCTCTGATCTGGTCTTCTCGGATTCGAATATTTTGGGAGATAAGATCCAGAAGCACAAAGTCGTTTCCAAGACCGTGCATTTTTGTGAATCGCAGTAACATAATGACGCTAGATTACCGGTGAGTTTGGTTAATGCAAGCTCTAGGGAGCCTTTGATCAAGTATTCGATATCTCTGGCTCTGAATGCACCTTCGGGCGCGGCCTGAAGCGCACTCGAGCGTTGTTGCAACCCTTGCTAAGGACTAACATTGAATTGGTGCGGCATTCCGACTTGATCAGAGGCTCCCTAGTCGCTGCCAAGAACACTTTCCAGTCTGATCTGATCAGCGATGGTTTCCCTCTTCCTGACACAATGGACGTCTGCACCAGAGACAATTAGTTCCGCAGCACGATTTCTGCTGTTGTAATTGGAACTCATTACAGATCCATAGGCGCCGCATGAAAAGATGGCTAACAGATCGTCCTCGCGCACGAAAAGCTTCCTGTTTCTCGCCAGAAAGTCCGCAGATTCACAGACGGGTCCCACTACATCATAGAAGTCCGTGGGTTCATCCGACTGCTCGACATTTTCTATCTGCTGCCAGGATTGATACAGGGCTGGCCTGATCAGGTCATTCATCGCTGCATCAACCACGACGAATTTTTTATGGTCATTTTGTTTGATGGTGATAACCCGAGTTAACAGAATTCCAGCGTTGCCGACGATGAAACGCCCAGGTTCAAACAAAAGTCGTTGCCTACGGCCACCCAGGGTTTGCAAAATTGAACTTGCATAGTCGTCAATATCTATTGGCTGCTCATCGTTGTAGATAATCCCAATGCCGCCGCCTACGTCGATATGGGAGAGGCTGATGTCAATCGCCTCGAGTTCATCAACCAGTTCAAGTATGTGAGTCAGCGAGTCGATTAAAGGTGATAGATCGGTTATCTGCGACCCAATATGGTAGTCGATACCTTCAATCTTGATATTGGGTAGTTGTTGTGCCCTTCGGTAAATTGCCATTGCTTGCTTGGCGGAGACGCCAAACTTGTTTTCTTTCAGGCCGGTTGCTGTATATGGATGTGTTTTGGCATCAACATCGGGATTTACGCGAACTGAAATAGCGGCAACCTTGCCAAGTTTTATCGCTATTTCATTGAGTAGTTGTAGTTCAGAATCAGATTCGAGATTAAAACAGGCGATGTCAGATTCGAGGGCAAACTGAATCTCCCAGGGCTGTTTTCCAACACCTGAAAATACGACTTTGCCGGGTTCGCCGCCCGCCTTGATTACCCGATGCAATTCCCCACCACTGACAATGTCGAATCCGGAGCCCATCGATGCTAGCAAACTGAGAATGCCGAGATTGGAGTTTGCTTTTACCGCGTAGCAAATCAGGTGTTCGTGTTCGCTGAAAGCGTTCTGATAATTTTCGTAAGCCGTGACGATGGCTGCTTTGGAATAAACGAACGTGGGTGTGCTAAATTCGCCAGCAATAGCGCGCAGCGGTACGTCTTCTACCTGCAACTGGCCATCCGAAAAGTGAAATTCACTCATCAGATTCCTGCGGTTCACTTGGATTTTCGTCAGGCGTTGGCAGGTACAACCTGCCTTTCTGGCCACAGGCTGCAAGCGTACAAACAATCAGTAGTACTAAGAGTAGCCGCATGGCTGTTCTGCCTGATTTTTATGAAGCGTGATGAAGCGGTGCAGTATACTTGATACTTAATTGGTGAAAACCCCTGGCGGACGATGATGCAAGACCGGGAGTACGAAGAACGTGTGGATGATCTGTTCAATGCTATCGAAGATGGAATTGATGAAATAGAAGCAAACATCGATGTGGACTCATCGGTGGGCATGCTAACGGTCGAATTCCCGAATGGCAGCAGCGTCATACTTAGTCGACAAATCGCAAATCATGAGGTGTGGGTAGCAGCGAAGTCCGGTGGATATCACCTCGCGTTTAATGATGACCAATGGTTCTGCAGGACCAGTAATGAGAACCTGTCGACCTTACTGGATCGTGTATTTGCGGAGCAGCTTGGCAAAGCGGTGTCTAGTTTCAACCTATCTCGCTAGTACACGCTTCAAGATTCGAAACCCAGATTAGTCACTGATATACAGCACACCGCCGAGGTCAAATAGAATGCCTTTTATTCCAGAAGGGCTAGTAACCATGCAGAAACTCCTCTGCGAAGCAGCGAGATTACTCTATCGCATCTCTAACCGTTGACGGTCGACTCTGTGATTCTCGCTCTCGCCGCTTGGATGGCGTTTGCTACCTGACCAGGCGCTGTTCCACCAGGATGATTCCTGGCATTGACAGAGCCTTCCAGTGTCAACACTTTGAATACATCACTTTCAATAAGACTGGACCCGGATTGCAACGCTTGCAAGGACAGTTCCGATAAATCCTTGCCGCAGTCAATCCCCTGGGACACCAGCTTGCCGACAACCTCATGTGCGTCACGAAAAGCCAGGCCTTTCCTGACCAGGTAGTCAGCAAGGTCGGTAGCAGTCGCATATCCTTTTAAGGCTGCATTTCTCATATTGTCCTTACGGGGAATTATCGCGGGGATCAAATCGGCAAAGGCAGTCAGGCACGCCAGCACAGTGGTTACCGTATCGAATACAGGCTCCTTATCTTCCTGGTTATCCCTGTTGTAGGCGAGAGGTTGGCCCTTCATGACGGTAAGCAATGAAATGAGTGAACCGAATACCCTGCCCGACTTACCTCGAACCAGTTCTGGCACGTCCGGGTTTTTCTTCTGCGGCATGATGGAAGAACCGGTGCAAAAACGGTCAGGCAACTCAATATAACCAAATTGCGGTGAAGCCCAGATAATGAGTTCCTCGGACCAACGCGATAAATGCATCATCAGTAGGCTGGCAGCGGCTGTAAATTCAATGACGAAATCCCTGTCACTAACAGCATCCAGCGAATTGTCCGTGATGCCGTCAAACCCCAGCAATTCGGCAGTAAATTGTCGGTCGATGGGGAAACTTGTACCTGCCAGCGCGGCAGCACCAAGTGGCAGGATATTGACTCGTTTCCTGCAATCAGCCAATCGGTGGTAATCCCTTTCAATCATCTCAAACCAGGCCATGAGGTGGTGCCCTAATACAATGGGTTGAGCCACCTGCATATGGGTCAGGCCTGGCATGATGGTTTCTGTGTGGTCCTGCGCCAGGCTGAGTATGCCGGATTGCAGTTGCCTGATCTTGTCGGAGATCTTGTCGATCTGGTCACGCAGGTAAAGGCGAATATCGGTGGCTACCTGGTCGTTCCGCGACCGGCCTGTGTGCAATGTCTTGCCTATGTCGCCAATTCGCACGGTCAGCGCCTGTTCGATGTTCATATGCACATCTTCGAGGCTGATTGACCATTCAAAGTCACCGCCTTCAATTTCAGCAGCAATTTCCTCGAGACCCGATTTCATCTGCTTGAATTCGTTGCTAGTGATAATTCCGCTCTTCTCCAGCATGGTGGCATGAGCGATCGACGCCAATATGTCATAGGGGGCAAGAACATGGTCGAATGTCACTGAAGCGGTAAATGCTTCAACAAAAGCATCTGTTGCTTCTGTGAACCTGCCGTCCCATAGTTTTTTTGAATCGTCCGCCACGTCGTTTGATCCGGCCAAAAAAGAGCGAGATTATAGCAGTATCCCCCTGGTAGCAGGCATAATCACAATATTGACAAACGTATCCAGGAGCATTTTTTGGCAGAAGAATCCGAACAAGATTTTTTCCTTCCGGATCTTTGTGACGCTCAGAGTATCCTGTTCCTGGTTCTGGTAGCGGAGCTGCTGGTATTCGTGCTGATCCTGGCAAACTCCAGTTTGGTCGACTTCAGCTGGATCGACCTGGGTCTTACATCTCTTTTCGTGCAATGGTTGGTACTGTTGTCTGCGGCGGTACTTTGCAATCTGAGACCATATCTGGCGGGGCTGGTCACCGGTATGGCGACACTCGTTGGTTACGGGGTTATTCTTTTCCTGACCCTTGTTTTCAGTATCTTGGCTGAGTGGAGTCTGCTGAGCGATTCCTGGGGCATAAAACAGAGCGGCCATGTTGTCAGGAATCTTATTATTGCTGCAGTGATGACTGGAATCGCGTTTCGTTATTTCTTCTTGCAACATCAGCTGCGGAAACAGCAGCAGGCGGAACTGAATTCCCGAATCCAGGCATTGCAATCGCGAATCCGACCTCATTTCCTGTTTAACAGCATGAATATTATCGCCAGTCTGATCAGTGTTGATCCGCAACTGGCAGAAGAAGTGGTTGAAGACCTGTCAGTATTGTTTAGGGCTAGTTTGAATGACACAAGCAATCAGCCGGTTCCGCTCAAAGAGGAGCTCGCCCTTTGCGAGAAATATGTGCACATTGAATCACTTCGCCTTGATGAAAGGCTGAAGGTTGATTGGCGGATCAATGTCGATACGTCGCGCGTGGATATCCCAATGCTCACTTTGCAACCACTGCTTGAAAACGCCATATACCATGGTATTCAGCCTCTACCTAAAGGGGGCGTCGTAGTCGTCGATATAAACAGTGAAGACAACATGCTGAACCTGACTGTCACCAATCCCGTGGCCAATGAGAATCACTCCCACGAGCACGGCAACAGGATGGCTCTGGACAACACCAGACGCCGCCTCAAAGCTGTATATGGGCAGGATGCCTCGGTGACTACACACCAGGATGAGCAAACATTTACCACAAGAATTCGATACCCCCTACCACGTAACTGAATATGGTTTTGATGGACTTATCATTTTTGTGACGTATGTCACAAAAATGAAGAAAATCGGACAAAAATTATTCAGTTTTGTGCAGTAGGTCGCAGTTTTGTAGCGTGAAAGTAGTAATTTAGGCTCTTATGGGCGTCCTGGCGCCCGTCGATTGTTGAAAATGAGACCAGGCAGGCAGAACACAAGTAAAGGGTAACTCAAATGAAAGTGCTAATTGTAGATGATGAAAAACTGGCCAGGGAACGTCTAGCTAGGATGGTGTCCACCCTCGAGGGGTATGAGGTTGTCGCAGAAGCTGCAGATGGCAATGAAGCGGTTCATAAGGCAGTGCAGTTTGAACCGGATATTGTGTTACTGGATATCCGCATGCCCGAATCTGATGGAATGGAGGCAGGAGCACAATTGGCCAGGTTGTCATCGCCACCGGCAGTTGTTTTCTGTACGGCGTTTAGCGAGCATGCTATTGAGGCAATTAACGTAAATGCATCTGGCTATCTGCTGAAACCGGTACGACGTGAGGCACTTTCTGAAGCGCTGTCAAAAATTGGTCGGGTCAATATGGTGCAAAGAAAATTCATCACAGGTGATGACTCACAAGACAGTGTCCTCAAAAAACGCACTCACATCAGTGCAAAAACCAGGAGAGGGATAGAGCTTATTCCTTTATCAGAAATAAGATTCTTCCAGGCGGACCACAAGTATGTAACGGTTCGGCACGATAAGGGCGAAGTCCTGATTGATGATACCTTACGCGATCTGGAATCTGAGTTCGGCGACAGGTTAGTGCGTATTCATCGAAATGCGCTGGTAATGATGGATCATCTGGAAGCTCTTGAACGAGATACTACAGGTCATTACCAGGTTCGTATGCGTGGAGTTGACGAAAAGCTGGACGTCAGCCGCAGGCATGTCTCGGGATTGCGAAGATTGGTGCAATCTTTATAGACTAATACAGCCTTCAACGTGCACTGGTAAAAGTTACAAGAGTAGGCGGCCTCGTTTCCATGGGAAGCAGGTCGCCTTTTTCACGTCCTAAATCGCCTTTTATCAGCACATCCTAAGGTGCACCAGAATTGTTTGTCATCTTTGGTTTACTCAAGCAAATTCAGTCGGTACTGTTGGCCATTTAATAGCCCCTCGGCCGGGTACCAGTAAATATGATCCGCAAAATTAGGATTGCCACAAGGGAAAGTACGCTCGCGCTTTGGCAGGCGCACTATGTTCGAGACCGTTTGCTTGAGGCCAGCTCGAAAACAGAAGTTGAAATCATTGGAATGATGACTGAAGGCGATCGGGATAAGACGTCGCCCCTTAGTCAAATTGGTGGCAAAGGTGTTTTCGTTAAAGAATTGGAGTCAGCGCTTATCAATGGCGATGCGGATATCGCAGTTCACTCCATGAAGGATGTTCCTGCGGAGCTGCCGATCGGTCTATCGATAAATGCAATCTGTGAAAGAGCCGATCCACGTGACGCGTTTGTTTCCGTCAATTACAAAAGCATTGGAAACGTTCCTTTTGGCGGCCGGATCGGTTCTTCCAGTCTAAGGAGACGATTACAGCTAAAAGCAAGGTATCCTGACCTGGAGTATCTTGAGCTTCGCGGTAATGTTGATACCCGCCTGGGTAAACTCGATGCAGGTGATTTCGATGGAATCATCCTGGCAGCGGCCGGTCTTGCCAGGCTTGGGTTTACAGATCGGATTAGCGAGTATATTTCTGTTGAGCATTGCATCCCGTCAGCAGGTCAGGGTGCCGTGGGTGTAGAAAGCGTGACTGGGGATTCGGAAATCAACGAATTACTTCAAGCTGTTAATCATCCAACTACCGCACTTTGTGTTTCATGCGAACGACTCATTACGTTGAGGCTGGGAGCAACCTGTAATTTACCTATAGCAGCGTTTGCGGAGGTTCGTGAAGATGTAATACATCTAAGTTCTTTTGTTAGCGATAACGATGGATGGCAAGTGTTGAATGTGAATCTTTCCGGTCCGGTTGATGAAGGCAAGCAATTAGCAGAGAAAGTTGCAGTTCTACTCCTTGAAAAAGGAGCGCAAAAGCTGATCTCCGGTGGTGCACCTACGGGTTGATGATGAGCCATTGTGCATTGCTTACAAGGCCCCGCGGATCCAATGACCGACTATCCCATTTATTGAAACAAAGTGGTATTCGCTGCCTTGAACGGCCTATGTTTGAGATCCAGCCGACTGTGGTAATGACGGCTCAAAAAACACTCGCGATGAACCTGGATCAATTTGATTGCGTCATTTTTGTCAGTAGAAATGCCGTCCGTTACGGCGCCAGGTTTCTCGAGCAGTATTGGCCGCAGTGGCCGGAGGCTGAATGGTTTGCAGTTGGTAAGGCGACAGCAACAGAACTTGAACAATTTGATATCAAGGCAATTTATCCGGAGAAGGCTGGCAGCGAGGGGCTATTGGATTTTCAACAGATGAAGAGTGTCGCGGATAGCAAGGTGATGATAGTGCGCGGTCGAGGCGGCAGGGAGCTGCTGGCGGCGGAATTGTCCGCCAGGGGAGCGAAGGTAAGCTATCTTGAACTCTATGAACGAATCGAAGTCAAGTATGGAGAAGAGTTGGCATCAGATCTGTTTGAACACGGAGTAAACCTGTGTGTGGTGACCAGTGCGCAGGCTCTGCGGCATCTATTTGCCTCTCTATCAGCAAAGGAAATTGCTACACTTCACTTCGTGGTTCCCTCGAAACGAATTGCACTGCTTGCAGATGAATTGGGTTGCACGCAGGTACTTGAAGCGGATGGGGCTGATGATGAGGCGCTACTGCAATCGATATTAAAAATCACACTGCTAATGCAAACTTGACGCCGCGGGTAAATATTGAAATGAGCGAACAAGAAACGCCAGACAAGGCAGATAAACAGGACGTGCGATTAAGTAGCGCTCTTGATGGACTGGAGGAAAAAACAATTGATCGATCTTCGGTGGACAAGCAGCCGGTAACATCGCCTCTAGGCATCCTGGCAATATTTCTTGCGCTATCTGCAATCGGGATTGGTAGTTATGCAACCTTCATGTTCTACAACCTGGAGACTTCAGATAGCGCGGATGTTTTTATAACCCAACTCGCGGAAGTCAGGCGGGAATTACAAAGTAGCACTGATGGTCTGGGTAGTGTTTCAAATCAGCTAGACGCATTACTGGAAAAACAATCCGAGGCTCTTGGATCCCTTCAAGCAAATATGGAATCCAGAATTGCAAACCTTGAGTCGAGCAGTGGTACTACAAGCCAGGACTGGATCATAGCCGAAGTCGAGTATCTGCTACGTATGGCAAATCAACGGATATTGATGGAGCAGGATCCCAAAGGGGCGCTTGCCTTGTTCAAGGCAGCTGACGCTATCGTGGCAGATGCGCAGGGATTGACCGCATTTTCATTGCGGGAAGCGATGGCCGCAGACATTGCGAGTCTAGAGGCAGTGAAGATGCTGGATAAAGAAGGGCTTTACTTGCGACTTTCTGCATTTGTTGGTCAAGTGGGTGAATTGAAACAACGCGAACTCCTTTATTCACCTCCTGTTGAAGAAGACGCGCCGGTGAGCATGCAGGAGCTATCTATTGTTGACCGGATAACCAGTTTCATTGCTAGGGCTGGAAATAGAATCACGTCCCTCATCGACTACCGCCGCAATGAAGTTGAAATCACTCCGATACTGCCGCCTGAAGAAGAATACTATCTAAGACAAAACCTGATGCTGAAACTTCAGATGGCGCAGATAGCGTTATTGGAAAGAAACAGTGAAATTTTTGTCGTCAGCCTTACGGAATCAATTTCATGGATTAACAAATATTATGATCCTTCCGATGCGGCAACAACCGCGATGCGCACCGGTCTAGAGGAATTGATGGCAGTAGATGTGCAACAGGATATGCCTGATGTTACCGCATCCCTGGAAGAAGTGAGGTTATTGTTAGGTGAGTTTCACCAAGTAGGGAACCGCCCATGAAACGTTCACTTTTAGTAGTTCTAATCGTGATTGTTTTTGCGGGCTGGCTTGGGACCTTAATTTCTCGTGATCCGGGGTATGTTCTTATTTCCTATGACGGATCCAGCTTGCAAACAAGTTTGTGGGTAGCCATTGGCTTACTCGCGGTTATTGTTGGCGTCGTTTACTACGGAATGCGCCTAACGAGGTTCATCGTTAATAGCGGTGGTCACTGGAATAACTGGCGTGACGATAAGAAAAAATCACGAGCCCATGACCTGACCGCGAAAGGAATAAAACTCTTGATGGAAGGAGATTTTGAACGAGCAGAGCGTTTTTTGGTAAGTGGAGCGGAAAACAACAGTTCACCTGCGATTAATTTTCTTGAAGCTGCCAGGGCTGCAGATAAGTTGAATGATGTTGAGAAAAGGGAGGCTCATCTGCGCCGGGCTACGGAAGCGGACTCCACCATTAACCAGGCGGCTGCATTGGTTTCGGCTGAAATGAGTGCTGCGAGGGGAGAGTGGAGCAAATGCTTATCGACACTTTCGATGATGAAATCTAACGATGTTGTGATGTCGCTAAGAAAACAAGCGTTGTTCGAGCTAAAAGAATGGCAAGATTTGCTTGCACTACTTCCTGAGTTGAAAAAAAGTCTGGGAAAAGAATCCTTTCTGGCTTTTGAAAAGGACCTTGCACTGGCCAGGATCGCAGATCCGAGTGTATCAGAGGACACTTTGCAAAACATTTTCAGAAGTTTATCGGTGGATCTTAAGAAGGATTCAGATGTCGTGCTGGCTTATTGTAAAGTGATCAATAATGACAAACAGGCGGAAGTGGTGCTGCGCCGAGCAATTAAGGACAATTGGCAACCCGGGTTGCTTGAATGCTATGGCAGTCTCGGTAATGAAACTCAAACGAAGCGATTGAAACAGGCAGAATCCTGGTTGAAACATCATGCCGATGATGCCTCGCTGCAACTTTGTCTGGGGAAGATCTATGAATCCCAGGGAGATCTGGGCAAGGCTCGAGAGGCTTATGAAAAAAGCATCGACCTGAAGGGTTCAAAGGAAGCAAACGAACAGTTGGCTGGTCTACTGGCATTTGATGGCGACTATGCTAAAAGCAATGACCATTTGAAAACTGCGTTGCAATTCAAGAACTAAACCCAACTTACGCTGGCTTAAAATAAAAATGCAGAGTTGCTAATTAGAGCGTGGGGCAATTGAGAAAATATCTGAAAATATCCTTTCTTCAGGCATTCCCCGTTCCATAAAAGAATCCAGAGTTGCGTATACCATTGCGGGACCACCACTGATAAGCACGCTAATATCTGACAGATCATCGATGTCTTCCAGTACGGCATTTCCCACTAACCCGGTACGTCCTGTCCAATCCGGCGACGTATCTGGTTCGCTGATAACCGGAGTGTAGTGAAAATTAGTGTGCGCTTTTTCCCAGTCAGAAAAAAGGTCATGCAGATACAAATCCGTGTCTGCCAACACGCCCCAATACAAATACAACGGGTGTTTGATATCTCTTGGAATGAAGTATTCGATAATGCATTTCATCTGTGTCACACCGGTACTGGCAGCGATCAAAATAAATGGGTTATCCGGTTGTTCTTCAAAAAAACAATCGCCTTTTGGAACCTCAACCTCGATGTGGGTCACGCCACTGTCCAACAAGTTTTCTATATCAACTGAGTCTTCAGAATTCGGTGTAGGGCGGACGTGCAGCTCGATGACATCTTTCAAATCAGGAGAGTTGGCGATGGAAAAGGGACACTTCCTGTTGGGTAGGATCATTTCAAGATATTGTCCGGCCTTGAATTCAATCTCTTTGTTTTCGGGAATTTCCAGAAATATCCGACGGGTATCCGAATTGTAGTAATCAATAGACTTGATGGCGCAATTTAGACGCGTCATCTAGGATCAAGCCGAAGCATCAGCTCATATGACAAAAATAGGAGTACGTCCGGCGAAAAAGTGAACAGCATAGTACGCATGATCTAGTGCTTTATGAATATGCGGACGAATCTTTTATGGCTAATTACGTTTCATTGATGCAAAGAATTCTTCGTTGGTATTGGTTTTCTTCATACGATCCAACAAGAATTCAATGGCAGCGAGGTCATCCATTTCGTGCAGTATCTTGCGAAGAATCCAGACTTTCTGTAATTCTTCTTCAGACATCAACAAATCTTCGCGGCGAGTACCGGATCGCCTGATGTTGATGGCTGGAAAGACGCGTTTCTCTGAGATCTTCCTCTCAAGATGAAGTTCCAGGTTACCGGTACCTTTGAACTCCTCGTAGATCACCTCATCCATCTTAGAACCGGTATCAACCAGGCAGGTTGCGATGATCGTCAGGCTGCCGCCTTCCTCGATATTTCGTGCGGCACCAAAGAAGCGTTTAGGCCGTTCAAGCGCGTGTGCATCAACACCGCCAGTTAGCACCTTGCCGGAGGCTGGGATGACGGTATTGTACGCGCGCGCCAGTCTTGTGATGGAGTCCAGAAGGATCACTATATTTAATTTATGCTCCACCAGCCGTTTCGCCTTCTCAATGACCATTTCGCTCACTTGAACGTGACGTGACGGCGGTTCATCGAAGGTACTGGCTACTACTTCTCCCCTGACGGACCGTTGCATCTCAGTGACTTCTTCCGGACGTTCATCGATAAGCAATACGATTAAATGAACGTCAGGATCGTTGCGCACAATTGATTGGGCAATATTCTGCAGGATCAGTGTTTTTCCTGCTTTTGGTGGAGATACGATGAGCCCTCGTTGGCCCTTTCCGATTGGTGAAGTGAGATCGATAATTCGGGCTGTAAGATCCTCGGTGCTACCGTTGCCAGCTTCCAGTCTCATCGGCTCATCCGGGAAAAGAGGTGTGAGGTTTTCGAACAGGATCTTCTTTTTCGACTCAGTCGGATCCGTAAAATTGATCTGGTCTACTTTCAGCAGCGCGAAATACCGTTCGCTGTCTTTTGGGGGCCTGATTTTACCGGAAACAGTGTCTCCGGTACGCAGGTTAAATCGTCTTATCTGACTGGGAGAAACGTAGATATCGTCAGGTCCAGCGAGGTATGAACTGTCCGGAGAACGCAGGAAACCAAACCCGTCCTGCAAGATTTCCAGGGTACCGTCACCAAAAATTGATTCACCCCCTTTGGCGTGCTTGCGCAGCACATTAGCGATGATTTCCTGTTTGCGGGAGCGGCCCAGATTATCCATGCCCATTTCATGGGCTATCTCCAGGAGTTCTGGAATGGGTTTGGCTTTTAGATCAGTTAGGTTCATTTAAGTCACTTGTTGATTGCGGGTAAGAGTAATGCCGAGGCATTTTGATTTTTTTGGAACTTTTTGGAACTTTTTTTTGGAATTTGTCGCTGGAAAGAGGATTGTTTCGACTGTTCTAGGGCGCAGAGAAGAGAACGGTCAATTAGAGTTCGTTATCAGTAAATATCGTCGTTTTTTCGTTTACAATTAGTTGAATAGTGCAAAAATGATATTTTTAGCGCTTCTTGTCAACCATTTTTTTAAGTTATTACAATACAGATTAACTATTTATAACACTTACAAGTGCGTGTATGCCAGGAAAACACCCACTCCATATTGCCAAATTGTTGTCTTGTTAGATGTTACTATCCAGGAACGCAGTTAGCTGTGACTTTGACAGGGCGCCGACTTTTGTCGCTTCCACTGCCCCGTTTTTGAACAACATTAATGTTGGTATGCCGCGAATTCCGTATTTTGGTGGTGTTTCCTCGTTAGCATCGATATCAAGTTTACAAATTCTCATTTTCCCTTCGTATTCTGATGCAATTTCCTCAAGGACTGGTGCTATGACCTTGCAAGGACCGCACCATTCTGCCCAATAATCCACTAAAACGGGGACATCTGATTTAAGTACCTCGTCTTCGAATGTGTCGTCAGATATATGACTAATCTCTGCCATTT
>JAPUGI010000070.1 GCA_027292925.1 Gammaproteobacteria bacterium | reverse complement strand
GTGTGCGTAAGCAGCTCAATATGTTAAAGCCGGAACTGTTGCGCAAGATCAAGGGAGTGATTGACGGCGATGAAATAGATCTGGAAAGGACAGTGGAATCAGTGGTGGATCGAAAGACAGGGGTCTCACCACGGGACAATATCTATATACAAAGGCAAAGAAAGGATCGCGACGTTTCCGCCCTGTTTCTACTGGACATGAGCGCATCCACTGACGACGCCCTTCCAGCGCCAAATCCGGATGCAGAACCGATATTTGTTGAGGAAGAGGAAGATGATGATCTGATGAATCACTATTTCGCCCGTGATGAATCGACAACAAAAAAAATCATTGATCTGGAAAAGGAATCCGTCATTTTGATGGCTGAAGCACTGGAGGAACTGGGTGATAACTATTCAGTTTGTGGATTCAGCGGATATGGGCGGGAACGGGTGGATTACTTTTTGTGCAAGGACTTTAACGAGCCATACGATGAGCGAGCCAGGGGACGCATTGGCGGTATCAAACCCTGCAGAAGTACCCGTATGGGACCAGCCATTCGCCATGCTACCCGTAGCCTGGTTTTAACTGAATCGAGAATCAAAGCACTGATTGTCATTAGTGATGGATATCCACAGGACTTCGACTATGGCAAAGACAGGAGCAGCAAAGACTATGGCGTTCGGGATACGATGAAAGCACTGGGTGAAGCCCGCCAGCAGGGTGTACAGTCTTTTTGCCTGACGGTTGATCCTTCCGGTCACGATTACCTCCGGGAGATGTGCCCCGATCAGCAATATATGGTGATCCAGGATATTGCCCAGCTACCTGACGAGTTATCCAAGGTGTACAGGAGCCTGACAGGATAGCGCCATGGAATATTTTCCTGATTCGAACTGGGAATCAACCAATTTCACGGATGCCGGTTTCGGCAGTAAATTGCAAGGCGTCATCGACGAAGCCGAAAGACTGGAGGTTGATGCTCCCGTTGATCTGGCGAAAATGTTACCCAGGGGAACAAGACATCCGAATGACCGGCCCCTCGGACCATTGAAACCCCGGGGGAAACCTTCCGGTGTGGTCATCAAAGATGGATATATTGTTGCCCAGTATGGTGATGTGAATACAGCGGAAGTTACCTTCAGTGCTACCAAAAGCTATATTTCCGCCGTTGCAGGCATTGCCATCGTAAAAGGGTTAATCACTGATCTCGATTCGGCGGTTGCTACCACTGTCATGGATGGAGGCTTCGAATCGAAACAGAATGCATCCATATCCTGGCGGCATTTACTGCAACAAACCAGTGAATGGGAAGGTGAACTGTTTGGCATCCCGGATTGGATAGACAGGGGTCGCCAGGTAGGACGGTCGGCCACCATGAGTGCAAATGCAACTGTTGGGGGTTCTGCATCCTCAGAGGAAAACCATCGGGCGCTGCAGCAACCGGGATCTTTCTGGGAATACAATGATATTCGCGTTAATCGAACGGCCCTGGCACTGTTAAGGCTATTTGAAGCGCCGTTGCCGGTGGTATTAAAAAAATATGTTATGGATCCGATTAATGCGACAACCGGCTGGCAATGGCATGGTTATGAAACATCCTGGGTCGAAGTCGAGGGTAAGCAGGTTCAGTCCGTTTCGGGTGGTGCACACTGGGGCGGAGGATTATGGATCAGTACTCTCGATCATGCGCGATTTGGCCTGCTATACCTCAATGATGGCCAGTGGCAGGGACGGGAGATTTTGCCGCGTGATTGGATAAGAGAATCGTTAATACCCTGCGCCATCAACCCGGCATACGGACTTCTCTGGTGGTTAAATCACGATAGTTCAATCTCCGAGGTGGCAGATAGCGGCGCTTTTGCAGCCAGGGGTGCAGGCGG
The DNA here is from genome assembly GCA_027292925.1 of Gammaproteobacteria bacterium. Lineage (GTDB taxonomy): Bacteria > Pseudomonadota > Gammaproteobacteria > Pseudomonadales > Azotimanducaceae. The sequence continues at coordinate 9,384 of JAPUGI010000070.1, read as the reverse complement.
TAACGTCGTGTTTGTGTGGCCTGCCAGAAAAATCGTGATTGTATTACGCTGGTGTGCAGACACGCGCCGCGTTATTGACGGAGTACTGGGGTGCCTTAATTCATAGTCATGGTGTCAAGCCATGTATTTAATGTGCGCACATCGTTAAATTCCAATAGCTTACCGGCGTTTTCAGGTTCATCGAAAAATTTCCGGTAGCGTCGTTGCGAGTGCCAGTATCTCCGCGGGATCCAGTAGAGCAGGGAATCCTTGTCAAATAACGTAATCCAAAGGGATTCCCGATTGCCGTTCCAGAGTTCCTGGCCTAAAACAACCCGATTGTAGATGCGAGGGAACAAACGCTTGTACACGGTCAGGAAAGGTAAATTCAACCAGATAGCCGTATCCGCACGGTTTAGAACAAGTCTTCCGATCCGGCTGCCATAGTTGCCATCGATGATCCACGCTTCGCCCTCGGTTTCCCGGGTGACGATTTCCCTGAATTTATCGTAGTCCAGTTCCTGCCAGTCAGGTAACCAGTTAATGGCGTCCAACTCGATTCGTTTTAAGCCGAGGCGTTTTTCCAACTCGATCGCCAGGGTAGTTTTGCCGGAACAGCTGGAGCCAATGATGGCGATTTTCTTCAGGCTTGTGGTTTTTATTTTGTTTGACTCAAACGGTAGAAGAGCAAGGCCGCCCGTTTGGTTTGTTGTTTCAGGGTGCTCATATCAGCTGTTTCATCAACGGTATGACCTCCTGATCCCATTAGGCCCAGACCATCCATGGCCATTTCAACGTGCTCTGCCACAAATGAAATATCGGCAGCACCAGCCTTTCGAGGGTCCACCGCGCTGACTTCACCCATGGATAGATCGTGGCTAATCTGGTTGTAAATTGCCAATAACCGCCGGTTACCGTCAGACGGCGCCATGGGCGGATAACCGTCCAAAAATCGAATGCTGGCAGTCGTTTCATTGAGGTTATTCGCCACTATTTTTTTCATTGCGGCTTGAGATCGCGCTAACTGTTCCGGGGTGAGCGCACGGATATCTCCCACCACTCGAGTTGTCTTCGCAATGACATTATTCTTGCCAAACGCAGATCCCCTGGCGAGTGCGGTGTTCAGATCTGATTGCGTCCCCCCGACGATTAAGCCAGGATTGAAAGTAAGGTTGGGTTCTCCCGCCAGGGTTTCTCGAAATTGATTGAGAATCCTGGCCGCTTCATAAATCGCGCCCACGCCATAACCTTCCCTGAAAATCTGTGATGAGTGTGCTGGCCGTCCCGTCACATCCAGTTGCCAGCCGCTGGCGCTTCGCCTCGATATTACTGCCGTTTTCGGATCCCCGTCCCCGTCTTCAAAGCCGATGGCTATGTCTGCCCATATTCCCGCATCAATCAAAGCGCTGGTAGCGATGTCGAGAGGCCGTCCTCTTTTTTCTTCATCGCCGGTCAATACCACCCGAACACTGAATTGATCGAGAACACCGGTATCGTGCAAAGATTTAAGGGCATACAACAATACAACATCACCACCTTTCATATCGGTGATACCAGGTCCCATTACCTTGTTTTCCGATACCGGGTGATAGCGTTGCAGCGGGCTGTCCTCGGCGAAGACGGTATCGAGGTGACCGATAAGCAATAATCTAACGCCGGAGTTCCCATAACTGGCTACCAGGTGCCCGGCACGGTTGAATGGTGCGCCGTCAATCCAGGTGGTTGAAAATCCTAGTTTCCTGTATTCGTCCGAGAAAGCATCGCCGACCTTTTTTACGCCGTTGAAATTCATCGTGCCGCTGTTGATGTTAACAACCTTCTCAAGGAGATTGACCGCATCAGGTTCAGCCTGGTCAATATGGGCAAGGATCTGTTTTTCCACCTTTGACAGCGGCCCGGCCAGAACGCTGACACTGACAACCAGCACGACCCAGAAAATAATAAAGATCCTGATCATATTAAGAAGCCTTATGCAGAAACCGGGAACGCAGTATATTTGGAATATGGCCGGTATGACCATAGCAAGGAAATAGATATATGAGCTGTAGTGAAAATTATGTCAGTGTCAATGGGATTAACCTGTGCTGGTTTGAGTGGGGTAGGCAATACAGGGACGAAGAGACAATCCTGTTGGTACATGCAACTGGTTTCCACGCTCGTTGCTGGGACCAGACTGTAAATCATCTGCAGCGTAAACATGTTATCGCTTTTGATATGCGTGGCCATGGCAGGAGCGACAACACGCCGCCATTTAGTTGGCAATCATTTGGCCTGGACCTTATCGGTTTTGTCAGAGCATTGGACCTGAACAATATTGTTGGTGTCGGTCACTCCATGGGCGGGCACGTCATGAGTCAGGCAGCAGCCAAGGAAAATTCCAGGTTTTCCCGCCTGCTGCTAGTCGACCCGGTAATTATGTCGCCCGAGGCTTATTCCCAGCACAAATCGATTCATACAGCCTGGCTCAATGACACTGGCGAGCATCCGGTTTCCAGGCGAAAAAATTGTTTTGCTGATGCAGATTCGATGTTCTCCAATTTTCAAGGTCGAAGTTCCTATGCAGTGTGGCGAGAAGATGTACTACGCGACTATTGTGAATATGGCCTCGTACCCAATACCGAAGGCGATGGCTATGTACTTGCCTGTCCTCCCTGGGTTGAGGCTTCCATTTATATGGGAAGTTCCGGTACAGATATATTTGAGCAGATTCGCTGTATCGACGTCCCGGTTAAGGTACTGAGAGCGAAACCGCGAGACCCTGAAAATGAGGCAATGGACTTTACAACCTCTCCAACCTGGGAGGAATTGGCAAACCAGTTCAAAGTAGGCACTGATGTCTTTCTGCCTGAACTCACTCATTTCATCCCCATGCAGGATCCCGGGCTGGTCGCACACTATATCCTCTATGAGTGATTTGCATTAGCAACCAGTCTGGACTAAAACACTAAAGACAATAAACCCATAAATGGGGCGAAGTTATGGAAGTTTCTACAATCGTGTTTCTTGTTGTTATTGCAGCGCTGGTCATCTGGGCGATAGCGATCTACAACCAGCTGGTATCGTTACTGAACCGATACAAAAATGCCTTTGCCCAAATTGAGGTGCAGCTAAAACGACGCTACGACCTGATACCAAATCTGGTCGAAACGGCAAAGGGTTATCTCAAACATGAACGAGAGACATTGGAAGCCGTGACCAAGGCAAGAGACATGGCTGCCTCGGTTCTCGCGGACGCGGCAAGGGATCCAGCCAATGCGTCTGCAATAACAGAGCTGGCCACCCAGGAAGGAGTGCTGAGTGCTGCCTTGGGTAAATTCAATATCGCCGTGGAGGCTTATCCCGACCTGAAAGCCAATGAAAATATGATTCAGTTAAGTGAGGAACTAACAAGCACTGAGAATAAAGTCGCTTTCTCACGCCAGGCGTTTAACGATCAGGTCATGGGATATAACACCTATCGTCAGTCATTTCCGCAGATTGTACTGGCCGGGACGTTCGGACACGGTCAAGACGCCACCCTGCTTGAGTTCGCCGATAGCGAAGCGATTCAGAGCGCACCCAGTGTGTCCTTCTGAGCGGGTAGCGTTTACACCCGATGATGAATTTCTTTGAGTCACAGGATGTTGCCAGGCGCAACACCAGATTCCTTCTGTTTCTTTTTGTTCTCGCGGTTCTATCACTGGTTTTGTTAACCAACCTGCTAGTGCTTGTGATGATGAATTACATGGATACTGGCGCCCTGGTGAGACAATACCTGTACTATAGCTGGGATATTTTCTGGTCAGTATCCATCGGTGTCGTGGCGTTAATAACGATTGCCAGTTTGTTCCGCCTACATACGCTGAAAAGAGGCGGTTCAGCTGTCGCCGAAATGATGGATGGAAAACTGCTTGTGGATCCTGGCGATGATTACAACAAGCAGAAACTCCTTAATGTTGTGGCAGAAATGGCGATTGCTTCAGGTACCCCGGTTCCCCCGGTGTACCTTATCCAGGACAAAGCCATCAATGCGTTTGCCGCAGGATATTCTTCAAGTGATGCGGTCATCGGGATGACCACCGGTGCTATCGAAAACCTGAACCGGGGACAGCTTCAAGGCGTTGTTGCTCATGAATTCAGTCACATTTTGAATGGAGACATGAGGCTCAATCTCAGATTGATCGGAGTTTTGCATGGCATACTGATACTGGCGATTGCGGGCCGCATGATTCTGTCTTCAGGTGGTGGTCGGGCCCGCAAGAACCAGTCTGGTGCATTGGTTCTCGGATTTGGGTTGATGATTATCGGTTATCTCGGCCGGTTTTTCGGCAATCTCATCAAGGCGGCAGTATCTCGACAAAGGGAGTTTCTGGCCGATGCGTCTGCAGTACAGTTCACACGGAATCCAGATGGCATCGCCGGTGCCTTGAAACGCATCGGTGGTTACAAAAGTGGATCAGTCATTGCTCATCCCGAGGGCGAAGCATTGAGCCATGCTTTCTTTTCACAGGGTATCAAACTTTTTGCGGTCAATTTACTCGCCACACACCCGGACCTGGGGGACAGGATCCAACGGATTGAGCCCGGGTGGGATGGCAAATTTCTGCGCGAAACCCAGCCTGAACTCCAAAAAGATGAAGGAACCCAGGATGCTGCTATGGGATTTGCATCGGGAGGATTCAACATCGATCCCGAAGCGATCATCAACCGGGTTGGAAATCCCGATGCTTCTCACCTGTTGGCCGCGCGAAGTTTTATTTCCTCGATTCCGGATAAGTTGCGTGAAGCTGCACATGAGCCCTATTCCGCCCGCGCCATTGTTTATCTAATGTTGCTGGACCAGGATGAAGAGGTCAGGAGGGTACAGATGGGTCACTTAAAGGATGCTGCGGACCTTTTCGTCTTTCAGTCCCTGGAGGGGCTTCTTGGCAGTCAGTCATCCCTGAAGCCGGAGGTGCGTTTGCCGCTTTTGGAAATGAGCCTGCCGAGCCTTCGGCAACTAACCTACAGACAATACAGGTTGTTCATGACCAATATTCAGACATTGATCGAGGCTGATAATCGTATCGGTTTGTCGGAATGGTGCCTGAACAAGTTTCTAAGCAAACATCTCAAAGCGGTATTCGAAAAGGAGCGCAGGGAAACAAAATACCGAAGCATCGGTAAAGTCAAGGATCACTGCGTCGTACTATTATCAATGCTGGCCTATTGCGATCGTAAATCCAGGATCGAGCCAGGAGATGCTTTTTCCATTGGTAGTAGCGAATTGGATCTGAGTATTTCACTATTGGATAAATCGCAGTTGAACTTCGGGAAATTAGATGCAGCGTTAGACGCGTTAGCTGACCTCCACCCGCTCCGAAAGCCGAAACTTCTGAAAGCCTGTATTAAAACTATTACGGCTGACGACGTTGTCAGTGCCGCGGAGGTTGAACTCATCCGGACCGTTGCAGACTCACTGGATTGCCCCATTCCTCCTATTACCACCAATATAAATTGAGGTACCGCGGGTTGATAAATTTATGATTAAACCAATTCTTGCGGTGACCATGGGTGACCCGGCAGGAGTCGGGGCAGAGATAGCCGTAAAAACCTTTTCCAATCCGGAAATATTTAGGCGAGCTCAGCCTTTTATCATCGGTTCGGTAGAGTGTCTGCAATTAGCGATGAAGCAGACTGGGTTTCATCAGCAAATTAGTAAACTGGACGAACTGTCAGACCTAAAGGAAACCGGTGAACTGATACAGGTAATTGAACCGGTTCATTTGGATATGAGTAGGTTTGAACAGGGAAAGGTATCGGCCGAGTGTGGTCATGCTGCGGTTCAGTATTTCGAGGCCGCGGTGAAATACTGTCTAGCCGGTGATATCCAGGGGGTCGTGACCTGTCCGATAAATAAGGAAGCGGTGAACGCCGCCGGATATCACGGTGATATAGGTCATCAGGAAATCCTGGCGCGAATGACCGGTTCTGCGTTGACAGCAACGATGTTGATGACAACCGGCTTGAAGGTCGCCCACCTGTCCACGCACAAGTCCCTGCTTGAGGCGGTTAAATACGTGAAAAAACCAGTGCTGGTTGAGAAATTGAGGCTAACGTCAGAATGCATGAAGCGCTGGGGATACAAAAATCCAAAAATCGCGGTTTCAGCCCTCAATCCTCATGGCGGTGAAGGGGGAATGTTGGGCCGCGAGGAAATTGAAGAGATAGCGCCTGCAGTTGAAGCCGCGCGGGAAGAGGGACTCAACGTTGAAGGTCCGTATCCGGCGGATTCAATTTTTTACCGCGCCACCGCCGGTGAATTTGATGCGGTTCTTGCGCTTTACCACGACCAGGGTCATATAGCGATCAAGGTGCATAACTTTGAGGACAGCATCACGGCCACTATGGGTATCCCCTTCGTTAGAACGTCAGTCGACCATGGCACTGCTTTCGATATTGTCGGAAAAAACAAGGCGAATCCCAATGGTTTGTCCAGGGCGCTGGATGTTGCTATTGACATGTTAAGTGGATCGCTGGAGTCGTAACGAATTACCCGCGATATTTGAATAACCGGGAGTTTTGCACTAAATTCCCGTTAGATGGTTCAGGAGCACGCCCATGACCTTTTTTGTCGGTACGAGTGGATTCAGCTACAAGGAATGGAAAGGAGTCTTTTACCCGGACAAGATTAAGGACAAGGAGATGTTGGCTTATTATGCAAGCCAGTTATCGGCAGTCGAGATAAACAACACTTTCTATCGTATGCCGAAGCGGGAAGTGTTGCGGGGTTGGGCCGAGGCAACGCCTGAAGATTTCAGCTTTATCATCAAGGCATCGCGCAGAATCACCCACTTCAAACGCCTGAAAGAAGCCGATGAAACCATGGGATATCTCATGGGCAACACAGCCGAGCTGGGAAGCAAACTCGGGGCGTTGCTGTTTCAGTTGCCACCCAACATGCGCTGTAATCTTGAGCGACTGAAACCTTTTCTCGATTTGATCCCCGAGGAAATACCGGCGACATTCGAATTTCGCCATCCCTCATGGTTCGATGATTCTGTATTTGAAGTATTGAAAGCCAGGAACATTCCTATATGTCATGCAGATAGCGAGGATTCAGAATTACCTTTTGTTGTAACCGCCGACTGGGGCTATCTGCGCCTGCGAAAACCTGGCTATGATAAGCGGGCCCTAAACAAATGGCTGAAGGAAATTGCCCGGGCTGGATGGAAAGATGCACATGTATTCTTCAAACATGAGGATGCTGGCGCAGGACCAAAAATGGCGCTGAAGTTTCTAAGTCTTGTTGGCGAAGAGCCTCAGCGGTTCTTAAATGAAAAGCTCAACGGTTCTTAAATAAAGAGCTCAGCGGTTCATAAATAAAAAAGCTAGTTGATTACTACCGAAACTGGGAAGAATTCTTCAGCATGTAGGCTGGTCCATGCCTGCCGTTGATTGCAGAATTTTCGCCGTAGATATGTTCCTTCATGCGAGCAAAAACATCTCGATTGGCGCCAAGCCTGGATAACTCCTGGGCTTTCGTCATTGCCGCCGCGTGAAGATGCTCAAGTTCTTCTACCTGCTGCACAATTCCGGCATCAAGAGCGTCCGGCCCGGTCCACCGTCTTGCCAGCTGCACCGTTTCAAAAAATGCATTCATGGGAATCTTGTGCCGAAATAATGCGAGTTCGGGATCTGGAATTGTCATACCCAGCTCAACTTCATTGGCACAGATAAATCCACGGTCTTTTCTCATCAACCTGACGTCGTGACACAGGGCTGTCATAAAGCCAGCGCCAAAAGCATGACCATTAATTGCACAAACTGAGGGTAAAGGCAGTGTAATGAGTCGGCCCATCAAGGTCATGAATTCGTCACCGAATACCTTGCGATCGCCACCCTTGTGTTTACCTTCAGCGGAGAGCCATTCCAGGTCCAGGCCGTTGGAGAAAAATTTCTCACTGGCAGATGTGGTGACCAGTGCAGCAGGGCCCGTCGATTCCTCTACCTCATCCAGCGCTTTCGAAAATTCGCGAACAAAAGTGGTATTCCAGCGATTTTCACCATCGTTCATGGTCAGGAGATAAACGTTACCTTCTCGAGTCAACTCAATCATCTCTGTTCCTTATTATCTGGGGCTCTTCACCCGTGCAGTGTAACCGAGTCGGCAAAGCGCCACTATCAGTGCTGTCGGCAGGCGCAACAGACAGGTACCTGCCTATTTATCTTTAGCCCGTATTTTTGGTACTGTAATCTAAGCGTAAGTTGCCTCGCTTGGAGGAAGATATGGGAGCATTGGACGAGTTTCGGACGGGTACACGTGCCTGGCTGGATGAAAACTGCCCGCAGAGCATGCGGACCTCGGAAAGTGAAGACAACATGATTGGCGGTGGTAAGAAGCAGGTGTACACCAATCCTGATTCGAAAATGTGGCTGGACCGGATGGCGTCAAAAGGTTGGACGGCACCGATGTGGCCGACTGAATATGGCGGTGGCGGTCTGAACAAAGACGAGTTCCTGATACTGCAGGATGAAATGATCGGGATCAATGCGCGAAGTCCCATCGGCGGTATGGGCTTTAGTATGATTGGCCCGACTTTGCTCGATTACGGAACCGAGGAACAGAAAAAAGAACACCTGCCGAAAATCGCCAGTGGTGAAATACGCTGGTGCCAGGGATACAGTGAACCTGGCGCGGGATCGGATCTTGCCAGCCTGCAAACCAAATGTGAGGACAAGGGTGACTATTTCCTCGTAAATGGCCAAAAGACGTGGACCTCTGGCGCCCAGTATGCAGATTGGATATTTACCCTGGTCAGGACCGAGCCCCAGGCGCCAAAACATGAAGGGATAAGTTTCGTGCTGATTGATATGGATCAGCCCGGCGTGACGGTGAAACCCATTAAGTTGATTAGCGGCAATTCGCCATTCTGTGAAACTTTTTTTGACGACGCACGGTGTGAAAAAGACAACCTGGTTGGCCAACTCAACCGGGGTTGGACGGTAGGCAAAAGATTGTTGCAGCACGAGAGAAGTTCGATTTCAGGACTGAATTCTGCTGGCCGGCGTGGGCGTTATGACAATATGGGTACGCTTCCTGAGGTCGCAAAAAGATACGTTGGAGAGAAAGACAGCAAGATTGCGGACACAGCATTGCGGGAGGCTGTTGTCGCCAATACGATGAACCAGACAGCATTCAACCTGACACAGCGACGTGCCATGGAAGAAAACCAGAGCGGAGGCACACCAACTTTCGCCACGTCCATGTTTAAGTACTACGGGTCTGAAACTAGCAAGCAGCGTTTGGAAATACAGCTAAGTGCGCTGGGTACACAGTCACTCGGATGGGAGGGGGATATGTTCGGACAGGATGAGAAAACACTGACCCGAACCTGGTTACGCTCGAAGGCAGGAACTATTGCCGGTGGCAGCTCAGAAATACAA
>JAPUGI010000007.1 GCA_027292925.1 Gammaproteobacteria bacterium | reverse complement strand
CTTTGCAGCATTTGCGCCGCCCTCTTTAGCAAAGCGAATCAGCTCTTTTGCCCGCTCCATAGATCCCTCATGATTAACGCCAATTTCTGCAATGACATACGGTTCACTACTATCTGTAACAGCAAAATTTCCTAACTGAATTCTTCGCATTACTTAATTCCCCCTATATTGGAGCAAGACTCATCCACTTTATCTCTACCATGTTTTTCGATGAGTTTTTTCATATATCTTGAAACCACTTGCTTTCCATTTGTCATGTTATTCTCATGCTTGCGATACCGGTACAACGGCAGGGCTACTCTGTAGATCTGGTATTTTTCCAAAAAACGTATTAGAAGATCTTTATCTTCGTGCAGCAAGAGTTTTTCATCGTATAGCCCCAATTCAATCAGATGCTCGATTCGAAACATAATGCCACACCCAATGGGCTCTTCTAACCAATTCCTGGTTGCAACCACTTGTTCTTTCTCGTCAACCAATTGATAATCACACGCAACTGCATCCATGTAGTCATTGGTAGATAAGTGCAAATTGAGGACGTTGATGTATTCCGCATGAACATAATCATCTGCGTCTAAGCGCACCACAAAGCGACCCCTCGAAGCTCTAATGCCGGCATTTAGCACTGCTGGCAAACCGAGTTGTTTTGAATTATCAATGACGTGAATTTCTTTGTCGAAGAGTTCAAGCGCATAACTTGTGCGATCCGTGCTTGCATCGTTCACAACAATGATTTCATATTCTGAACCAGGATACTTCTGATTTAAGGCTGAACGAATGCAGCGTCCGATATACTTTTCCTGATTATGAACTGGAATGACGATTGAAATGTTTGGAGCCTTATTCATAGTCTCAAAAAATCATCGGTTGTTTCGCAAATTATCCAATCACTGACTTTAACGCAATCCGAATGCGCTGGGGGACGTCATCTTTCATCCTGACGTTGATCGGCAGCGCAACAGATCTGCCTAACAAGGTTTTGGAATTGGGAAATGCATTTCCCAAATTGCCACCATGAGCGTTCACCAAGGATGGCATATGATCCCATGTTCCCGCGAAATGCCAGGTTACCGCCTCTGGGAGAATTTTTGTACCGAGCCCTGAATCTATCAGTGCATCACGACAGCGAAGCGCTATATTGTTGTCATCCACGAAGAAAACCAGTGCATCAGCGGTTTCTTCAGAGCCATCAGGTACAGTGCGAAACCGAACCGCCAGATTCTCTATGGCTGTCTTGATTTTCTTTTTGTTCAAACGTTGAGCAGCGATAACCTGGTCAAGCTTAGTCAATTGAGCCAACCCGATCGCACCCTGCAATTCCATCATGCGAAAATTAAATCCACTGCTGGCTCGGCTGTCCTCCCACCGAGGCAATTTCGGATTGTTCTCGTGCCCATGATCATGCCAGGCTTTTGCTTTTGCAGCTAACTTTTCATCATGAAACACGAGCATCCCTCCTTCACCCGTGGTCATGGTCTTGGCAAAATCAAAACTGAATGTTCCTATGGTTCCGTGAGTCCCCAAGAACTTATTCCGGAACGTACCGCCACATCCCCACGCCGTATCCTCAACCAATGGAATGTCATGTCTCTGAGCCACGTTTGTGATTTCTCTCAGACGTGCGGGTACGCCGAGCATGTGTACCGCAATGATGGCCCTTGTTTTCTCAGTGATCTTGACATCAAGGTCTGCCGGGTCCATATTGAGCGTATCATCGATTTCCGTAATGATCGGGGTCGCCCCGGATTCGATGATGGCTTCAACTGTCGCTACAAAGGTAAAGCTCTGAGTGATCACTTCGTCTCCAGGTTTGATGTCGAGGGCTGCAAGCGCAACGCGCAGCGCAGCTGTCCCGGACGTAACCGCCAAAGCATGTGGAACTTGCATGCGGCAGGCGAAGGCCTCCTCAAAATCGCGAACCTTAAAGATGCCGTTGCGAAGATTATCAAAACTGTGGCGAAAGAGAACCCGGCTTTCTTCGAATACCTGTTTCACCTGGTTAAATTCTTCCTGACCGATGAGTTCAAATCCCGGCATAGGCTTACGCTCCTTCCCATAGGTGATCTGTCGTGTCTACGATGCCTGTCCATTCAGTCATATCAATTTCTCCAAGATCCCCTCGATTTCATGTTCATGGAACGGTACAGGATTTTGGTCAAGCGCTGCTTTCAGTTCTAGTGTATCTTTGATGAACATATCCACATCCCCGGCCCCAAACCCATATCCACTCAACCGGCAGGGAACACCCAGACGGTTCCAGGTTGCAAACATATCTTCGACCAATCGCTGGTTCATCGCGTCCCTGGACAGAGAAGTCTCCGCGCATTCGACTGCCTCATAGAGATCCGCGTAATCTGTAACACCACGACGAACATTATAAGCTATCACATGCGGCAGAAAGATGCCACCGGCGATCCCGTGGGGCACGTGGAAATGCACACCGAGCGGATAGGACATAGCGGCGGCAGGACCCGTGCCGGAGTTCATCAGGGCAATCGCTGCCAGAAAAGTGCCGTACATCACCTTGCTGCGCAACTCCAGATTCGATGGTGAGTCCACTACCTGTGGCAGAGTGTCGAAAACAAGCTTGAACGCTTCCCGAGCAAACAGTCGCGCCATCGGATTCGTTCTCTTAGCGACGTATGCCTCCGTTGCGTGGACCAGACTGTCAACACCTGCTGAAATCGTCGGCTTCTCAGGACATGAGACGGTCAGCGCCGGGTCAAGGTATGCGTACCTGGGTCGGACAGCCGCGCCATTGATCCCTAATTTTCGTTTCTTCTCAGAGTCCACGAAAGATGCATTGGGTGTAATCTCACTCCCGGTGCCGGCTGTGGTCGGGATCGCTATGATCGGTAACACTGGCTCTGTCATTTTGTTAAAGCCACGATAACGGATGGCCGACAGATGATTTCGATATAAGACTGCCATTCCCTTCGCAAAGTCGATAGCGCTACCCCCTCCCATGCCAATGACTGCGTCAACTTCAACTTCTTTGCTGCTCACACGATTACTTTCGAGAGTAGCATAAGTCGGCTCAGAAATCTGGCAAACGATTTCCACCAGACTGTGAACTGACTGTCTGATCTTGTCTGTAACTTGCTGAACCTTAGCGACATTCAACAAATTGTGGTCGACAACCAGAATGACCTTCGTCCACCCCCGTTCTGCCAGCCTGTCAGCAACTCTATCCGCCACACCACATCCAAAGCTCACGTCACCGCTAAAAATGAAGTTGAATTTTATCATCCTGTTTTTCCACCTGGCGTTTCTTTCATTCAAAAATTGTCCGGATTAACTTCCAAAATTGTCTTGAGGTATTCCCCTCGTTCGCAACTCTCCCAGGCTTTTTTAAAGTCAGACAAAGGAATGATATTCTGGAGAAACGGCTCGGTATCGATTCCTGGCAGGATCTCCAGGGCAGCATCGAAATCGTCGAAGCTACTACCGACGGAGCCGATGATGGTTTTATCGAAGGCGACGATGTTCTGAAAATCAACTTCTCTACGAGAATATGGCAATCCCAACAGCAAGAATATAGATCCGGCCGGGCTTCTTTCGATTAAACTGTGAAGAATATCAGGATCTCCGGTAGCTTCAAGGAAAATGGTCTGTTGACATATTTTTTCAAAATCAGATTCGGTTTCGATGAGCGGATCAGAGAAGCACTGTAAACGCTTCGGATGCCGGTCAAAAACGAGCACCTTTTTATTGTTCAAGGCCAGTAACTTAGCACAAAAGTGACCGATAGGACCCGCTCCGATGACAGCGTATTTCGTGATGCGCTCACCATTGGCATGAGCGACCAACATTTCAAGCTTCTTTACGCCTTTAATCACCACAGCCAGGGGCTCACATAACGCTGCCCGTTTCATATCGAGGGCCACTGGAATCTTGTGAACGAATCTGGCGGGGGTTACAATGTACTCCGCATAGCCGCCGTTCAACTTCATGACCCCTACTTCTTTTCGCTGTCGGCAAGCGATCCAGTTCTTGTTCAGACATTGGCGGCATTTGCCGCAGCTTTGAATGCACTCGACGACGACTCGGTCCCCTTCTTGCAAGTCTTTCACATTTGCACCTACTCGAGTTATCCATCCGGACAGCTCATGCCCCGGCACAATCGGATAACTGGCCATGCCATTCTTATAGTAGCCGAGATTTCCGTGATAGATTTCCAGGTCGGTACCACAAACACCTTCATAGGCAACTTTGATTAGAACTTCACTGGGATTGGGAGTCGGCGTATCGACTTCCTCGATAGTCGCACGTCCCGGCTCGTGAAAGATGACGGCGTTACTCTTATTGGAAAAATAGAGATTCTGTCTGCCTTCAAAATTTCTCATCGTCATCTTACCTTTGACGATGCCCATGAAAGTGGCAACGTATTTCAGGGTACGATATGCAGCGATTGGGTAGAGGGATTTCAATGCAACCTTATCTCTAAGTGAATAGATCACGTCGCGTAGGGCCCAGTGTATCTCATCGACGAAAACGGCCGGGATATGAACGACCTTCTT
>JAPUGI010000069.1 GCA_027292925.1 Gammaproteobacteria bacterium | reverse complement strand
GAATGCTTCACTGGTGGTGATGAACTTCACATTGCAATTCATTGCCGATGAAAAGAGGCCTACTATTCTCAAACGGATTGCTGACGGCATGAATATGGGTGGGGTTTTAATCCTCTCTGAGAAAATCAAATTTGAAGATGTAGCCCGGCAGGAACTGATGGCAGAGTTGCATCACGAATTTAAAAAACACCACGCGTACAGTGACCTCGAAATAGCCCAGAAAAGAGCTTCGCTTGAAAACGTGCTGGTTCCAAACACTGCAGCGGAGCACATTGAAAGGCTAAAAACAGCTGGTTTTTCAACTGTAGAACTTATGGCGCGTTGCCTCAACTTTGTTTCGTTCCTGGCAATCAAGTAATCCGACTAACCTGAACAATCAAAAATCATGAAGAAGCACCTGACGGAAGAAGAGTTCAATGAAGTCCAGGCTCGAATCAGCAGCGGGGACGCATCGATAACAATCCCGAGACGGGTCGCGCGACAGTTTTTCACTCACATCAGCAACTCTTCCATCAAAAACACGACACTCTCTTCCGCGCTTTGGCAGAAGAGCCTGACCTGGACTGGCGTGATTGGTGCCCCGATCTTACTGGTAGCATGTTGCCTGCTTATTATCAGTTCCACCGGTTGGTGGGCAGCCATTGCTGTTCCACTTGTAGGTATTTTCTGGACCATCCTCGCGGGCTTGACCAACGAAGATGGTGGATGGCCCAGCATAACGATTGCCCTGGTTGCTTCAATCGCCTGTTTCTTCTTCCTTTCTCAGGCTTTTTCTCTTCCTCTCTTCCTCTTCGTATCTTCTCTATGGGTTCACAGGATGACCTACATACTTACCCAGAGATTATTGATCACCCTGGTTAATAATTTCTACCCTGCGTATGACATGTTGACCGATCACATTGAGCTTGACGATCCTGCAACCTCGGAATGATCAATCTCGAGAATTTCTTTTCCGCGACCCGGCAAACCGGACTCATAAAACATCACGCAACGTTGCGCAGGGCTCTCGTTGATCACTACGAAAATCATGAGCATGGCAGGAGCCAGGAATGGGATACTACACTTGCCAGGATGCCTGCCATTGAAGTTGCTGAATACGCGTTTGACGCGGATCGCATCAGCCTGACACTACCTCGGTCCACAGACCTTGATGTTGAGCTGTTCAGATCGCAACTCAAGACTTTCATGCCCTGGCGCAAAGGTCCCTGGCAACTACTGGGCATCCCAATTGATACCGAGTGGCGGTCTGACTGGAAATGGAATCGCCTGCGGCCACATATCATGCCGCTTGCCGACAGGAAAATTCTGGATATCGGCACCGGTAACGGCTATTTTCTTTACCGCATGCTCGGCGACGGAGCACGATTGGTTGTTGGTGTTGACCCGACCCGGGTATTTCTCTACCAGTTTCAACTTGTGCAAAACCTGTTACCCACAAACAATGCACACCTGCTGCCATTACGTTGTGAACATCTGCCTGCATTTGATTATTTCGACACCGTATTTTCACTGGGTGTTTTGTATCACCGACGCTCACCTGTCGATCACATCTTTGAGCTCTTAAGTTTTGTTCGTGGCGGTGGAGAAGTGGTACTTGAAACACTCATCGTGCCTGGAGATGTGAAAACCATCCTTGTCCCGGAAAACCGCTATGCAAAAATGTCCAATGTCTGGTTTCTGCCCAGCACAGACGCATTAGAGAATTTGTTGTGCAGAGCCGGAATGGTAAACGTCAGGACAGTCGACGTGAACCAGACCAGTGTTGAAGAACAACATGCGACTGAATGGATGGATTTCCAATCTCTTAACGATTTTCTGGACCCGGTCGATTCTTCACTCACAACCGAAGGATATCCCGCGCCTCGTCGGGCGCTTGTTATCGGCAACAAACTCGAGTGATTGGTCCACTGTCATTTCGTTATGTCATCCCATGGCGGTTATTACATGACGACCTGCAGTTGTTTCAAGATAGCGCCAGATGTCGTTGTTTAATTCAGTTGCATCGGCAGACCCCTCTTTTTCCACCTGGATATGCAACTGGATTAGGTGCCCCGTTAATTCGTCATGCAACTGATTCACATCCTTCAGTGAAAGACTTAGCGGTTCGGAACTAACAACAGTACCCGCATCAAGGTAGCTGCCACCTTTTGCCAGAAGTGTTTTCATGTCGGCTATATCTTTCATACGCCTATCGATACCAGTTGCAACCTCATCTGCAATGGCATTCATTAACATGCCCACAAGCATGCCATCAGATCGACAATATAGGGACTTCAAATCCGGCAACAGGTGATTCATCAATCGCTGGGACAACATCCGCAACGCATCATCAGTATTGGGGATCATGCTAGGCTCCCGGTAAGTTCGCGACTTGCGTGAGGAGAAAGATGGTCGAGGAGAATTCGATTCTGTCGGTCGGTCATTAGCCAACCTGCCATTGCCAAAATGGCGTCTTTGCCTTCTCCATTTTGAAAATCCTCAGATGAAGATATCCAGATGGCGAGTCCTTTCAGTGAGGCAAATACACGCCACCACCGAAATACTTCAAGGTCTACCCTAAGGCCACTGCTTTCTTCCCAGATTCTTATGGCTTCACTATGTGGTAACAATCGGCCGGCATTTTCAGCATCATCCCAATTCCACAGTGGGTCCAGGGACCAGGCGAGATCCTCAAGTGGGTCTCCTAAATGACACATCTCCCAATCCAGTACCGCCTTGATGCCATCGTTGGGCTCAAAAAGGAAATTCCCGGTTCGATAATCTCCATGAACGACGCACAGTTTTTGCGCAGGAGGGGGTAAGTTGGCCTTTAACCACCGGATCGCAGCTAGCGCGATTGGCTGAGGGTGAATCTGGTCCGCCAGGATAATTTTTTCCCAATAGGCCAGTTCTCTTGGCGCACATTGGTCGACTTCAGGCACCTCCATAAAACTGTCGAAGCCCAATTCAAGAGGATCTTTCGCAGCCAGTGCGCCCAGTAGTTGCCATTTTTCCATGCCAATCTGTTGTTTTTGATCCTCATTGAGCATATTGGCATCGGTGACCGCGCCATCAATCGCCGCCATAATGCTGAAGGGTTGTTGCAGAATGCTGGGATCATTCTCCAGAAACAGTGGCTCAGGTACCGGAATATCTGTGGGATAGATAGCCACATAAGCGCCATACTCTAACTTCCGCTCTGTGTCGATCAGGGAAGTCTTTGGGTCACGGCGCAAAATAAGTCCTCGAGACTTGCCATCAACCTCCACTTCCAGGCGATAGGTTTCCCTCGAAGCGCCACCAAATATCTTCTCAATGTTCGTGACAACAACTTTGCGCAGCCATTTTTCTTCGAGGTACGCCGCCGTTTTTTGGGCTACTTCGTCAAGCGCTAAGGTCACGGGGCAAAATCCATCACGTCAGAGAACCCTGATGGGCTATGGGGTCCAACAATCAATTGCTCCAGCACACCCTGCCCTTTTATCTCACCTTTATCGGAAGTAAAAACAACGTCACACATAGCCTGGATGTGTATATTTTCAGGGCTCACATCGGCGCTTATAAATTCGTCATAACCGGTTTCAAGCTCACCGTGATATGAACCGTGACTAAAATGTTCATGACCGTAACCAATACCTTTCATATAGAAGTTCCACTTCGGCGACATATTGAAACTGACTTCCTCACCGGATGTTTTTGTGAAAATGATCTCTGCAGCGGAGGCGTGGCGAGTCCCGGATTGGAATTGAAGTTTACTGGTAGCCAATTGCATCTGCTCAGCTTCGCCTTCCGTTGATGGAGTGATCATGCCGTTGCGATTCCACACATTTCCCATCGCATCTTCATTGACAAAATAATGTGCGCTGAATTTATCGAAGTTCATGGGAGCCCAGAGCCAGTAAAACTGGAACCCCGGCGCATAGGGGTTAGGTTGTGAATCTGCAGTACCCACACTTCGAATTCCCCAGGAACGATCCCGGGTCCCCCAAAACTCTTCGGGAGTCACATTAATGCGTTTGCCTTTTACCTCGATCCACCCCGACCAGGTGCCATTTTGCATCATGCGGGTGACATCCATCATTATCTGGCTACCTGACCGGCGAGTAAACCGGGGCTCCTCATGGGCTGGGATACTGGCCGCAAAAACAAGATCCGCGCTGACACCATTTTCCTTATCCTGGCAGGTCAACCGAAGCTCCTCCATGGGCTTGACAATATCAACCCCGATTGCCCCAACATTTGTATCGAGGCGCTCCATATGCATGATTTTTGACGCATAGACATTATGTTGAACGCCATCAACTACAACCGAGAAAGCGCCATCCAGCACATTGACGTAGGGGTAAACCCCCATTGCCGCCGCAAAGAAAATTTCACCGGATCTGTTATAACCATTGAAAAAGAACCGGTCATAGAAATTCCTGTTGGCGCCAACATACGCAACCGGCTCCGGGGTTTGATGCAACGGGTAATCATCACCTTTTGTCAGCATGAAAGTTTCCTTATGCTTTAGTCGCTAGAGCCGCATTATTACAAGCTATAACGGGTCCGGCAATCGGATCGATTGCGATGCTCCTCGAGAAATATGCTTGCAACCTGGGCGCGCAACCTGTTTATATTGGTATTAGTCTGGATCCCGGCTCCCTGCCTTCGCAGGGACAAGCTTCGCCGGGATAACGATCGACGGGCTGCTTTTAGTTCCAGCATTGAGAGGCAAATGTGACAAACGCCAAAACAGTGGGTGACCTCAAATCTTCGGGTTATAAGATCCTGCCGATTCGCGAAGAAATGCGGCGTAACCTCATGGCTAAACTTCGTCTGGAGGATGAGGTTTTCCCCGGCATTATTGGATACAAGGACACCGTCATTCCGCAACTGGAGAATGCTATTTTGTCCGGCCATGACATCATTCTGCTGGGAGAACGCGGCCAGGCAAAATCAAGGATTCTTCGCGGGCTCACCTCATTGTTGGATGAGTACACCCCCATTCTTGCTAATGTGGAAATACCGGAGAATCCGTTGGCGCCGGTCACTGCCCAGGGTCGGAAGCTCCTCGAAGAGATGGGTGATGATGCACCAATCAGCTGGCTGCATCGCGACGAACGGTATGGCGAAAAACTGGCGACTCCTGATATCACCATTGCTGACCTCATTGGTGAAATTGATCCGATCAAGATTGCCGAAGGTCGCTATCTGTCAGACGAAGAAGCCCTCCACTTCGGGCTGATACCCCACACCAACCGGGGTATCTTCGCTATAAACGAGTTACCGGACCTTGCAGAAAGAATCCAGGTCGGGCTCCTCAACATAATGGAAGAGCGAGATATCCAGATCCGTGGACACAAGGTGCGCTTGAACCTGGATGTTCTTATCGTCGCCACCGCCAACCCCGAGGACTATACAAACAGGGGCCGGATCATCACCCCGCTTAAAGACCGTTACGGATCTCAAATACGCACCCACTATCCTGAAACCATCCTGGAAGAAATTGCAATCATGGAACAGGAACAGCGCCGCTTGGACCTGGGAGAGTATCGTGAGACTGTGCCTTCTTTTATGTCACAGATCATCGCGGAAATAACCCTACAGGCACGGAAATCGCCGGACATTAACCAGCGCTCTGGTGTGTCTGTCCGGGCATCTATAGCCAACTATGAAGCGCTGCTAGCAAATGCGCTCAGGCGTTCCATTGAAACCGGTGAACAGGATGTTGTGCCGCGAATCTCCGATCTGCCTTTCATCGTGCCTTCTCTGCAGGGCAAGATTGAATTTGAAGCGATGGAAGAGGGCCGGGAAGACAAAATTCTGGATAAGCTGTTCCATGATGCTATCAAAGCAGTCTATTCAAGATTCACTGATCTGGAAGAGGTTGAAGTCATCTCACTGCAATTTACCGACGGTATGCATGTGACAACGGGCGAATCAGTACCCTCGGCCGACTACGCGGATATTATCAAGCGCATAGACGGCCTTGAAAACGCGGTACACAAACTTGCCAACTCGGATAATCCGGGTGTACGGGCATCCGCAGCCGAGTTTATATTCGAGGGTTTGCACATTAACCAGTTACTCAACAAGGACCGCGTGGGAGGCCGAACGACCTACCGCGGTTGACCAAAAGAATGGATCCCGTGTCAAGCCGAAACGTCGGACCGTCGGGATAACGAGAAGGACAGTTCATGGCTAACCGATTTACCTCCCTCATCCGCTATTCCAACTGGGACGGATCGCAGAAAGCTGACCTCGACGCCGATGACATCCTTTCCGCCATCTCCGAAGACCTGATGGAATTTGGTGATCTACAGCAAGCCCTGCGTTACCTGATGCAGCGCGGAATGGACACTTCTGACGGTAACTACATCAAAGGCCTTCGCGATCTCCTGCGACAACTGAAAGACCAGCGCAGGCAACGCCTCGATCGCTTCGACATGGGAAGCGTTATGGAGGATATCAGGAAGCAGCTCGATGAGATTCTCGACATGGAAAGAGAAACCATCAACGAGTGGATTGGCCAGAAAGAAACCGATGATCCATCCAGGAAGTTTATGGATGGCTTGATACAAGATCTGGAAAACAGCCTGAAAACAGACCAACCGCCTGAAAGCGGCATCCAGGACGATTCCAACAGCGAGGATAATCTTAACCAACCAGGTGACCACGGGGAGAATTTCTCTGGCAAGGTGTTGGGAAATATTGGCGAACAGAACAAACAGTTTATTAATGATTTACCTGAGGACACCGCCGGGAAAGTGAAAGCGTTACAGGAGTATGAATTTCTCAATGCCGAGGCACAGAAAAAATTCCTGAAACTCATCGAGCAGCTACGCAAGGCCATGACACGGTCTTTCTTCAAAGACATCGAGAAGATGGTCAAAGAGATGTCTGATGGCGATATCGAACGCATGAAGAACATGGTCAAGGACCTCAACGACATGTTGGTCAAAAAGATCGCCGGTGAAGATCCGGGGTTCGAAGAATTTATGAATAAGTATGGCGACATGTTTGGTGACAATCCGCCGCAATCACTGGATGAATTGCTGGAACAAATGCAGCAACAGATGGCGGCTACCCAATCGCTGCTTAATTCCATGTCGCCGGAGCAGCAACAACAGTTGCAGGAACTGATGTCTGGCAGGTTTGGTGACCCTGAACTGGAGGCCGAACTGGCCAAGCTAGCCAAGGAAATGGATTTCCTGAACCCGAAGGGCAAGCGTTACGACTTCTCCGGCAGTGAGGAAATTGACCTGCAAGCAGCCATGGAACTGATGCGGGAAATGGCAGAACTGGATGAACTGGAACAGGAAATGCAACGCGCCCAATATGACGGCAAGGTTGATGCCATCGACGCGGAGAAAATCGAGGAGCTTCTGGGAGAGGAAGCAAGGGAGAACCTCGAGGAAATGAAGAAAATGCTGGAGGTCCTCGAGAAGGCAGGTTACGTCCGCAAGGATGGCAATAAATATGAGCTCACACCTCGTGGATCTCGCTCATTAGGGCAAAAAGCCCTGCGTGAAATCTATCAGCGTTTGAAAAATCAGAACCTGGGTAACCATGCAGTTCCTGAGGAAGGCAGGTTTGGAGAACGCATAGAGGATTCAAAGCCTTATGAGTTCGGTGATCCTTTTCAATTGCATATGTCTAGAACGATTAGAAATGCGTTGGATCGGGAAGGTCCCGGTGCTCCCGTTCAGTTGAAGACCGAAGATTTTGAAGTCTATCGCAGCGAATTGATCACCCAGACCGCAACTGTATTGATGGTAGACCTGTCATGGTCCATGGCACTGCGGGGCTCTTTTCAGTCCGCCAAGAAAGTAGCGATGGCGTTACACAACCTCATTTCAACCACCTACCCCCGGGACAGTCTTTACGTCCTGGGTTTTTCTGCTTTTGCCAAGGAAATCAAGGCCCACGACTTACCCTATCTTCAGTACGATGACTATTTACTTGGCACCAATATGCAACATGCATTGATATTGGCAGAGAAGATGCTGGCCAAGCACCAACAGGGTACCCGGCAGATCATCATGATTACGGATGGGGAACCCACTGCCCACCTTGAGAACGGCCGACCGGTATTCGCCTACCCACCAACGCCTACTACTATTAGTAAAACATTGAAGGCCATCCGCAGTTGCACCACCCGGAATATCACCATCAATACCTTTATGTTGGACCAGAGCTATTACCTGAAGGCATTTGTCGAACAAATGACCAAAATTAACGGTGGCCGCGTGTTCTACACCGAACCTCATAACCTCGGCGAGTATATCCTTGTGGATTATGTCCAGCACAAGAAGAAACGCCTGCGTAAGCAATAAGTCTCCCTGAAACAGCCAAGAACTATTTCCCGCTACCGGGGAACTGATGCATATACGAGAAAAGAATCCACCATAATTTCGTCCCGATTCGACCCATTCTCACTTTTTTCTCATATTTTTTTTTAAGTTTCTTGAAACTTAAGCCTAATAAAAACAACACCTTATGAGATAACTAAAAAATATTTCAATTTTCTTCAATTATTTATTGAGGTATTTCTCTTTTCATACGTTACAATGCCCCGCGGATGGAAAAGCGTCCTCCCGTGACGCTTATGTTTGCCAATTACAGATGGCCCATCCGGGGGCAGGTTTCCATCGGAAACCTGAGTTCTTCACAAAAAGTGGGGTTAATATGATTAGAAAAAGCCAAATAGCTGGCGCCTTTGCGGCGCTTGCCATGGTTACAGCGAGTTTTACATCGCTGCCTGCATTCGCCCAAGATGGCGTAATGGAAGAAGTGGTGGTCACGGGGTCACGCATTAGGCGTAGTGACGCCTCTAGTATCAGTCCTATCTCTGTTATGACAGAGCAGGATCTCAACGTGTCGGGTAACCTGACACTGGAAAACTTTATCCAGGACATGCCAGCAGTTAACGGTGCTGATTTTGGGGCTGGAGTTAATAACGGTAATCCTGGAGTAGCGACTGTTTCGCTGCGTGGACTAGGCCCTAACCGGACACTGACTCTGGTCAATGGTAAACGATTTGCGTCTCAGTCAGTCAATGGATTCGTTGATCTCAACATGATTCCTACAGCAATTGTAGATCGAATTGAGGTACTCCGTGACGGTGCATCCACAGTCTATGGTTCTGATGCCATCGCCGGTGTTGTTAATATCATTACCAAGAAAAACTTTGAAGGTGTTGATATTGACTTCGGCTATGACGTCACTGATGAAAACGATGGTGATCAATACAATCTCAGTGTCACTTTCGGAACCGCTTTCGATAAGGGTAACTTCGTTGTTAGCGCACAGGTCAACAAGCGCGATGAAATTCGCCAGGGTGATCGGCGCTTTTCCGCATGTCCTTTCTTCGATGATGGGACACAGAAGATCTGTGGTGGTAGCCCTACCACAACACCAGCGCAATTCACGCCACTGGGTGCTGATTCAGCATTAGGCGGCATGGTCGTGGACAGTAGTGGGGTTTCAAGACCTTTTAACGCCGCAACAGACGCTTTTAACTTTGCTGCACTCAGCTATTTGACTACTCCGCAGGATGTTTACAGTGCTTATGCAGCTGCTAATTATGAGCTGATGGACACAAGTGCATTCGGCGTCATCAACGCAAGCCTCGAGATGAACTACTCAAACCGAGAGTCGGATCAGTTACTCGCACCTGTTGGTACCTTCGGCGGCTGGATTACAGGGCAAACCCATCCGGACAATCCTTTCGGTGACGCGCTTTGCGGGAGTAACCCTCTGTGTACAGCCCCTCAGGGTGTTGCGACTTCCAGGAGATTGACAGAGTCAGGTGGCCGACGATTTACCCAGGATGTTAATACCTGGCGGATCGGTTTTGGTCTTGACGGTGAATTTACCAATGGCTGGGCATGGGACGCTACCTACAC
This sequence comes from Gammaproteobacteria bacterium, assembly GCA_027292925.1. Taxonomy (GTDB): domain Bacteria; phylum Pseudomonadota; class Gammaproteobacteria; order Pseudomonadales; family Azotimanducaceae. Next base: position 609 of record JAPUGI010000069.1, on the reverse strand, counting down.
CATCGCCAAGTGGGAAGACAGCCAACGGAATGAAGGCCGACCTAATCGTCCAGCTATTGAAGCGATGATGGATCCAATCTTGTGTGCAGCCAGAACCGATGGTTGCCCCGGGATTTTTAACCCGTTTATCAGCAACAGTATGACGGCCGCCCAGGTTGCCTATGGATTTGTCGGTGTTAACACCAAAAATGAGTCTACGCTGAACATTTTCCAGGCTAACGTAAGTGGTGGATTGGGTTTCGAGCTGCCAGGCGGAGAAATCGGTTGGGCATTCGGTGTTGAAAATCGCCGAGAGAGTGCTTCATCCAATCCTGATGGAGGCGCCGCTATCGGTGCAATCGCATTTACGCCAGGTAATGTTACTAGCGGAGATTATGAAGTTGATGAAGTATACGGCGAGATCGTTATTCCTCTACTTTCTGGCGCACCAATGGCTGAGATTCTGACTGTTGAAGCATCTGCCCGTTATACCGATGTCGACTTCTTAAGTGACTCAGATACCGTATTTAAGGTAGCTGCAGAATGGGCACCCATTGAAGATATTCGCTTCCGGGCAACCTTCTCTGAAGGATTCCGTGCACCGAATATCAGCGAGTTGTTCCTGGGTCA
>JAPUGI010000068.1 GCA_027292925.1 Gammaproteobacteria bacterium | reverse complement strand
TCCACCGGATCACACGCGGCTTCGTTCGTTGACGGCAAAAGGATTTACCCGAAAATATATCCAGTCCTAAGCCCCAACGATCGAAAAGCTTGTTGATGAACTGCTGGATGAGATTCCTGACTCCGTGGATCAATTTGATGTTGTCACTGGACTCTCACGCCCCCTTCCTGCCATTGTTATCGCAGAAATGCTGGGGGTGCCAAAGAAGGAACGTCACCTGTTTGAAAAATGGTCGGCTGACATGTTGGGGTTCGTTGAAATTCTTAATCCCCCACAACTCCGAACAGCCGTTGAAGGGGAAATCGCGATGCGTGTCTATCTCCAGGATCTGGTTGAGTACAAACGCGAACACCCTGGACAAGATCTGATCTCTGAACTAATAGCGGTAGAGGAGGATGGCGACAAATTAACGCTGGATGAGCTCTATTCGACTTGTGAACTGTTGTTGATAGCAGGTCACGAAACGACGACTCGTCTCATCGGCAGCTGCCTGCACCTGTTGATGGAAAATCCTGAGCAATTGCAAGAGGTGCGTGCAAGTGACGAGCTGTTGGAAGGCGCCATAGAGGAGGCACTTCGATTTGAGCCGCCTATCATGGCCATCAGTCGTACAGTGACGGAATCGTTTATCTACATGGGGAAAAAATTTCGGAAGGGGCAGATCATCATGCTATCGATTGCTGGGGCTAGTAGAGATCCAGAGGTCAACGATTTGCCAGATCGATTTGACGCACATCGGGACAAGGTTACCCACGTAAGTTTCGGACATGGCATCCACCTTTGCCTCGGTATGTCACTAGCCCGACTTGAAGCTCAAATTGGTCTGCGCAAGCTGCTTGATCGCTATGAGACAATCAATCCTTTGAACGACACGCCAACTTGGGAGTCCAACCCCTTCTTTCGAGGGTTGGAGCACCTCCATGTGAAGGTAAGTGAATCCAGTCTTTGAGGAACAGTAAACCTCCTAACTAAATACCAAGGATCTAAGAGGTGGCGAAAGGGTCTACCTGAGTACAAACAGTTCACATTTCAGGAAATCAGAATCAAAGCTATTACTGATTCCAGCAACGACAAACAAAAATTCTCGATGCACAAGGATGCAAGAATGCTTGGCATCTATGATCGAGAGAAACCAACCAGCCCTAGCCATAAATGATCATCTAACAATATCGTGTGGGCGTTAGATGCACAGTAAAACTACTGTATATTAGGAAAGTATTAGGAATTTGGCTTTTTGCAAGTAGGTGCTTACGCTGTAAGCCAAGAGCAAATGGGGTGGACGGCGGGGATCGAACCCGTGACCGCTGGAATCACAATCCAGAGCTCTACCAACTGAGCTACGCCCACCATTGCCTGGTTATGCCGGGGTATATAAGCAGGGCGCGGAGTATAACATGCTAGAAGTCTTGCCCTTATATAGTTATTCGCCTGATAGGTGTAAATCCTGACCTTAGCCCTGGTTGATTTACTTCACCTTGTAACTGATAGTGTTTTCCTGAAGACAAGTGTAGGACGCGCGCCATAACAACATTCTATTGGACGCATCCCGTCGTCCTTCATTCTCACCGAAGGGGATGCGCTCTACGTCTGTGGCACGGTCGAAGCCTTTGACCACTTTTACGAAGAGTTCGCTGAATCCCGCGGATGAGGAACGTGTTATCTGATCACGTGATCAGCCGCTCCTCTCGAGGCTCCTTTCTATAAGATGCAGAACAAAATTCCGTGTCGCCCGTGAGAGCTTGTCTCCGCTTCCTTTGCGGTATTTCTTCATCCATGATTCTATACGTTCAACTTCGCTTAAGGCGGCTGACCTTGAATGGTAGTCGTACTTGTTGTCACTGCCCATTTTGACAATCATGAGTAAGCGCTGCGTATATTCAATCTGAAGATTCTGGCGAAAAGTATTGATGTCACGCTTTAAGTCTACTTCAAAAATCGCGTTGGTCAGTTCAGCAAACATCTGACTAACGTCGTAGGTGTTGCCATATAAAGTGGTATCAGTGACCCTGCTCAGGACAACCGGATGTAACAGGTGATCGAGGATGTCCTTTTGTATAGTCAGCGCACGGTGATGAATTTTTGGATCCTCGGTAGTCTCGCTGTGCTCAAAACCGCGACGCTGCATCGCCAGGTGACTGATGAGATCTGCAGGAACTTGAAAAGCATCTTCCGAAAAAATACGTTGGCTCAATACCAACATCGCCTGCCGTTGCCGTTCCTCCGGCACAGGTTGGTAGGGATGTGATTCTCCCTCCCTATCTCCAGCGAGTGAGCGATCTACATATACTCCACCGATATAGCGTGAAACCACTCGTGCCTGGCGAAGTTGTTCGGCCGTCAACACTACGTAGGCGTTGCGTATTCCTTCCCAACCTTCCCCAGGACTTGTTAGTTTTTCCCTAAGATTGAGGAAAACCTCATCGACTAACGAAAAACGATCCTCAGCATATGCAATCGCATCCGATGACATGTCATTGACATTAACCCTCGGGTCAATGGCCTTACCGGGAGAGCGCATATCATCCGCATCATTGCCAAACGCAAGCTGCGCCTCCACAGAGCGAGCAAGATGGGCTATTCGTTTCTGACCTACCATCTCGGGGTCATATCCAAATTGAATTGCCCAGGTGTCATAAGGACCGGGTCTCGTAGTGTAGAAATTTCCTTGTTCCCGCCCCGGTGGTGCAAAGTTGATGGGCGCGTAATCCATTACTGAACCTACCAATACGCCATCAGTCACCGATGCGTTATGAATGTTCTCGTTGGAGTGCAACTGACTGGAACGCATATTGTGACTAAGACCCAGCGTGTGGCCAACCTCGTGCAGAGCCAACTCATAAAGTGACTCTTCAATGAGAGTATCCATTTTCGACATGTCACCGAGGGCGGTCATCGCACTGCGGGCAAACATCATATCGTGCTGAATTCCCATGCTTACCGAACATAGGCCTTTTTTCGACAATCCATCCCAGTCGCGCGGTCCGCTGCCTAGTCCGTCACTCTCAATGCCATAGTTCTCGAAGATCTCACCACTTCTCAAGCGAGTGCTGACATAGACATCCTCCAACATAATGTCCGCACCGAGAATCTGGCCCGTACGCGGATTGGTAAATGAGGGTCCATAGCCACCAAAAGGCGGGTTGGGAGATGAGGTCCATCGAATTACGTTGTAACGGATGTCTCCTGCATCCCAGCTAACGTCATCCGGTTGATCCTTCACTACGATTGCGTTACGAAAACCAGCCTGCTCAAAGGCTTCGTTCCAGGCCAGCACGCCTTCACGAATCGCATGGCGATACGCATATGGCGTGGTGTTTTCTATCCACCAGACAATGGGTTCAACTGGCTCCGAAACCACAGCCAGCGGATTTTTCTTCTCGAGATTCCAGCGATTAATAAGATCCCGATACGGCGTGATTTCATGGCTCGTCAGGTCGGTTATCTGATCGAACAAATAACCAACTCTCGCATCGTCAATTCGGGCCTCATATCCATTATCGGGAACCGGGAGAAACGAGTGCTGCAACGTCAACGTTATTGATCGAGGATCAGTAACTTCTTCACCACCACTGATGTAAGGCGATTCATTGTCGTAAACGTAATTAACCTGGATATTGAGATTTTCGGGGTAAACACGAACATCCGCATACCGGGTTTTGTCTTTAGACAGTTTTCCGAGTGCAAACTGCTCATGGGGCTTCTTATCAGGATCCGGTATTGGGGTCAGTTTATGCAGGGACTCATTAAGAAGTACGTCATCGAGATTGATGAGATACCGATCGCTATTTTCTGTTGTGGCAACAATTTTGGTGCTGGCTAACACGGCAGCACTGATGTTCGCCTCAGCGGCGCGTACCAGGGGGCTCTCTGGATCAAAATAGAAGCGTGTGTTTTGCTCGACGAATTCGATTCTGTCATAATATTTTTGCAGCCGAAAAATCGCTTGATCCCTGTAGTTTCCGCGGAAATGACCGGCAGCAACAACGCCATTTTCCGAATAGCTGAAGTAGATGTATTCACGTTGCAGCTGCTCAGGGAGAATTTCCATCATCAACTCTCCATTTTTTGGATTACGATACAGGGTGAAAAGACCCTCCATCTTCTCAAAATCCTTTACCGTTTCTGCAATAGTCTTTTCTTTCTCCTCTTCATCTTTCTTCGCTTTCGCGGCTTTTTCGGTATCCTCTTCAGCGTATAAAGGAGTGAACCCGGGGTTAACCAGGACACCGGCCAACGCTAATGCCATAAGAAAAAAAGGGCTCTTTATCAACATCGTTTTCATTCGTTTCATCCTGATCGTTTCATTGCCGAAGGCCGGAAGTTCAAACCAGCTTCACACACGGATAGCGGGTTTCGAGCAAGTTACTGAGAGTACTGCACATAGATCTTGAAGATCTTCAATTAAACTACTAACTACTTAGTATATTCCCAGAGACCAGACTGAGCCATAACACATAGTCCCATTGGATAACCTCCATAAATGGACTCAAACCTCGTCTGAAAACGCAGTGACCACTGGGTAAATTGACGTTTGTGCGGATTATCAATACGGGAACCACCACGATTTCAAATTTGCAGGGTTCACTCTACAACTCATCCGGTGTCCTGATTGGGTCCGCTAATCAAACGCTTTTATCGACCCTGGCACCCAAGTCAGCCGTGTGGCTGAACCGCAATAACCTGTCCGACATCTTCCAGGACACCTGGAACGGTGAAGCACTATTGACGGTGGATGCAGAGGTAGATCTGAGGCTACTCAACCTCAACTTCATCAACAATGAGAAATTCTTCAACTTCTCCTGTTATGAATCATCGAATTAGTCTCACAACTCCTGCCTTCCAAAAATCAGAAAAATGAACTGAAACTTCAACCGTCGCCCCGCCGACGCCTCATTTAAACAGATTAAGACACTTAAGCAGGAAGGAAACGGACGTAAGTCATTGATTTAATTGGTACGCCCGACAGGAATCGAACCTGTAACCCTCGGCTTAGAAGGCCGATTTATGTACTCCCTACTACCTCCTACTAACCAAGCTGATGAACTGACTATTTCATGTAACTC
>JAPUGI010000067.1 GCA_027292925.1 Gammaproteobacteria bacterium | reverse complement strand
GCACGGCTTTCAACATTGAATGTCGATGGCAGCCCACATCAGATTCCCATCGTATTTACCTGGCATGCCGGCTGTTTTTGGTCACCCATCGATGGTAAGCCAAAACAAAAGGTGCAACCAACTCGAGTCCAGAACGCAATTGCAAATCCAGTCGCGAGTTTATTGATCGACAAATATGATGACGACTGGACCCAGCTCTGGTGGATTCGAGCTGATCTGGAAATTACGGTTGTTCAGTTAGATGAAGCGGATACGGAGACTTTAAAGATCGTGAGGCAAGTAAAAACGAAATTAGAGGAAAAGTACCTGCAGTATGGCAGTACACCTGTACTACGCGAGCCAGCGACGATCTTAGCGATGCGTCCCACGGCTTTAACAAGCTGGTGTTCGGCCGAAGTTGAGATCTGATGAGATTCGTGTGTAATAAGAAGCCGGAACAGTGTGATCGTGTTGCCTCATGGATAAAAAACAGCAATGATGGGAATCGCAAGTGCACACAGCGGAGGCGACTATGAGTGAAGCCGTAAATCAAAACGACGAAAGACCCGATCCTTATTCCATACCGATTAATGAAATTGATTTGATGCGCAACGATTTGTTTGCGGATGATTATCATGTGCGTGTATTCGAGCGCTTGCGGAAGGAAGATCCTGTCTATTTTCAGGACCATGAACTGGGTGGCCGTATCTGGAATGTGACTCGATACGAAGACATTATGACGGTTGATACCGATCATGAAGTTTATTCTTCCGACGGCACCATTATCATAGACGATGTCGATGAAGACTTTCCATTGCCGATGTTTATTGCCATGGATCCACCCAAACATGACAAACAACGAATGGAGGTCAGTCCAGTTGTCGCTCCTTCAAACCTGGCAGTCATGGAAGAGTCCATACGCACGCGGGTGCAGGAAATACTGGATTCTTTGCCACGCAATGAGGAGTTCAACTGGGTTGACCACGTGTCAATTGAACTCACCACCCAAATGCTGGCTACCTTGTTTGATTTCCCGTTTGAAGATCGAAGCAAACTCACCTGGTGGAGCGATGTGGCAACCTCCAATGAGGAATCCGGGCACGTCGAGTCGGAAGAGGAGCGCCAGGCGATACTGATTGAATGCCTTGAGTATTTTACCCGGCTTTGGAATGAACGGATAAACGAGCCGCCGGGGAGGGGTGATCTTATTTCCATGCTGGCCCACGGTGAATCCACTAAAAACATGGAGCCCATGGAGTACCTGGGTAACCTGATACTGCTTATCGTTGGCGGTAACGATACCACCAGAAATTCAATCACCGGCGGGGTCAAGTTCCTGAACGACAATCCCGATGAGTACCAGAAGTTGCGGGACAATCCAGGATTGATTCCCAATATGGTGTCGGAAATTATCCGCTACCAGACTCCCCTCGCCTATATGCGAAGAACCGCGCTTAAAGATACGAAACTTGGCGACAAACAGATTAAACAGGGCGAAAAGGTTGTCATGTGGTATGTCTCAGGGAACAGGGACAGTGATTTCTTCACAGATGCAGATAGCTTTCTGATTGATCGAAAGCAGGCAAGGCGGCATCTTTCCTTTGGTTTTGGTATCCATCGATGTATGGGCAACCGTCTGGCGGAAATGCAGTTGCGTGTTCTTTGGGAAGAAATCATGCAGCGCTTTCACACTGTCGAAGTGGTTGGAAAGCCGCTTACTGTGCATTCCAACTTCGTGAAAGGTTATTCGGAACTGCCGGTAGTCTTGAGAGAATAGCTCCGCGGAAACACGGCTGCCATGTCGCTTGCGTCGAATGTAGGGAAGACAGCGCTAGCTTCCGACTTCATGTAGCTCAATCGGGATCGAGCCGTCTCTGCCAAATATGGTAGCGAAGAAGGAGTCTCCCCAGGTGTATTTCTCCGCCATGAGTTCGTTGATGATTTCACTCTTGTCGGGGCGAGTTTGCGTTCGGTAAGTTTTTGTGGACTCTCCCCGTGTTACCCTGATTTGCTCATTCGCCTGTATTCTTGAAAACCAGCCGGATCCGTCCGCACCGACTCGCAGGTATTGGTATCCTTCATGGTCCATCACCCACAGACGGGTAATGACAGGTTCACCGGACTCGTCGACAGTATGGAGTTCGACCACTTCGATTCGCTCAGCAGCGAGAGTCTGGACAACAGCAAATAGCACGACGATGCCGACAATGATACCCAGGATCCAGGCAAGAATTTTCATGAGCGTTTCCTCAAGTTTTCGGTTATTATTAATGTTTAATGCTAAACAGTTTAATATCAAACAATAATAGGTGCAAGTTGAAAAAAAGCATACCGGATAATCAGGATTATGAGCTGCTGTTCACTTTCTTCAACGAATTGAACATCATCTCTCAATTATCCAGCAGGCTGTTTGAACGAAAATTACCGGGTGGGTTAACGGCTTCCCAATTCAGTGTACTTAACTGGTTTGTTCGTGTGGACAATGTGGCTACGCCTGGCAGGTTATCAACGGCGTTTCAGGTCACAAAGGGTGCAATGACGAACACTTTAAGGAAACTTCAGGAAAAACAATTAGTTATAGTTGAGCCGGACAGAGCCAGCGGTCGCAGGAAGATTGTCAAAATGACCCGCAGAGGGAGGAAGGTGAGAGACAAGGCGATCACGGCCATCTATCCTCTGTTGGCGGAGTTTGCGCAGGTGTTTGATATCATGGAAATCAAACAACAGATCATTGCCATTCAGAAAGTCCGAATGTACCTTGATGAGCGTCGCTACACACAAAACTGACGGGCGGATTTCTATTGCGGCAGTACGCATACAAACTGTTAATGGGGTTAATCCAGGCTAGTCTTTGGTCACTACGCAAGTTTGATCGATGGCGATCCGGCGATCGCACCTACCGTTCGGACGAGGAATATAGGCTCAGTCCCTATGAGACTTATGAACGTCTGCGCTCTCGTGGAAATGTCGTGAGATCTTATGCCAACCAGGGCTGGTTGGTAAATGGGTTCGAGGAGGTGCAGCAGCTTCTGCGGGACAACCGATTCAGTAACGATATCAGGCGCAACAAGTTCTTCTATTATCTGCTAAGGATTGCGTCCAATGGACTGAGCATTCCATTGGTAGATCAGCCCGCCATGTTGAACCGCGATCCGCCGGATCATACGCGGCTTCGCAAACTCGTGGCTTCCGGCTTCGTACAAACTTACATACAGTCCCTGGCGCCAATGATTGAGTCATTAGTAGATGAGTTGCTTGATGAAGTAGCGGGCGAGGATACCATTGATGTGATCGCATCGCTGGCGCAGCCTCTGCCCGCTATGGTAATCGCCGAAATGATGGGTGTGCCTGCATCAGATCGATCACTATTCCAGGGATGGTCCAAAGCGCTTATCGGTGCCACCATGATTGACCGGCCCGAACTGATAGAAAAGGCAGCCAGGGCAGCCGAGGAGATGCGTCAATATCTGTCAGGATTGGTCGAAGAAAAGGAGACATTGCCATGCCAGGATCTTATTTCTATGTTGCTGGAAGCCGAACAGGATAGTGACCGGTTAACTCGAGACGAATTGATCTCCAATTGTGTACTGCTACTCACGGCGGGCCATGAAACAACGACACGTCTCATTGGTAACGGGCTGTATACACTGCTGCATCATCCTGAGCAGTTGCAATTGTTACGCGATGATCCTTCTCTGATGGAAAACGCGATCGAAGAGATGTTGCGGTACGAATCACCGATACAGATAACCGTTCGCTTTGTAACTGAGAACTTTGAATTTCTTGGCTGTTCATTTAGAAAAAACCAGATGATCCTGGTTGGCATTGGTTCCGCCAACCGGGACCCAGTTGCTAATGATAATCCGAAGGAGTTTGATATATTACGCAAGCCCGTTAAACACATCGCTTTTGGCTATGGCACGCACCTATGCCTGGGAATAGCGCTTGCCAGGCTCGAAGCGAAGATCGCCTTCAGAAAATTGTTGGGGCGATTTCGAGTAATTCGGAATTTGGACGATATCCCCAGCTGGGGGAGCAATCCTTTTTTTCGTGGCCTGTCTACTCTCCGGATCAGTACTAGGACTTAAAAGCAATGAATTTCGAAGGCGACGCATTGAGAAGAAAAGCATTAGAAGATCCAGGCCAGCAATGTATCGCTGACGGTGATAATAAGGGCCGCGATGAACGTAGTGCCAATGTCATCTATTTCGAAACCCTCAATGAGCTGGTCAGTCAACCACAGTAAGAACGCGTTGATGAAAAGCAGGAAAAGCCCGACTGAAATAATGATGAAAGGGATAGCCAGGAACTTGAGAACCGTGCCAAGGGTAACGTTGATCAAGCCATAAACGATGGCGACGATGACTGCAGTGCCAAAGCCTTCCACATAAATACCGGGCAGGCTTTTGGCAATGAAGTAAATAACAACTCCAAGCAGAAATAAATGCAGAATCAGATCAATCATGATTGTCTTCTATTGTTCACCTATTATTCATTTACTTATACGATTACAACAATTGTGCCAGATACACTAACTATTTGATATTTAAGGAAATATCTAAAAAATAATCGGAAGGGTTAGTTAGTTTGACTAGTCTGTTGGTCGAATTTGCCAAGCAATACCGGGAATGCTGGAAAATTAATATCCGTAGTCGAGCGTCTCGATCCTCTTCAGGATGCCATTTTCAAACCTGAGTTGTCGCATAAACTGCTTGGACCCGCGATTGTAAGTCCACAGTTGAATGACAACGCCACCGGTTGTGAGTTGGTAAGGCAGCAGGGGATGGGGACGAACATGAATAAGACGATTCTCCACCCACTTTTCCTCAAAAGTAGGCTTACCGCATCTTTTGAGTACTTCGCCGTAGTGATCTCCCCTGTCGACGAGGTGAGTACCGCAACGAAACGCGTACCCTGGCAAAGACAGGGAGATTAGGAAGAGAGCAATTAGAATTCGAGTCATGATCCACCTCGCTTATCCATCACGTTAACACCACGACAATGAATATCAACTGAATCCAGGCGGGTTTATCCTGGATGTTGGTATCTTGCTATAAAGCTTATTCCAGATAGCTTCTTTCCCTCGGTGGATCAATGGTGGCAAACTAGAGCATAAGTAAACCCTGGAGAGAAAATATGCTCGACCTGCATTATTGGCCAACACCGAATGGCAAGAAAGTAACCATTCAATTAGAAGAATGTGGCCTGGAGTACAACCTGATCGAATGTAATATCGGTCGTGGTGACCAATTCAAGGAGGATTTCCTTGAGATTAACCCGAACAACCGTATGCCGGTGCTCGTCGATCACGAGCCGGTTGACGGCAATGGTCCATTATCTGTGTTTGAGTCTGGCGCAATCATGCTATACATCGCTGAAAAGACTGGAAAGTTCATGCCAGCTAATGTCAGGGCCCGGTACGATGTTGTCCAGTGGGTGATGTGGCAGATGGCGAACCAGGGACCTAAAACGGGCGAATGTGGCCACTTCCGACGGCTCAGTGAATCCCAGGGAGTCCAGACCTATGCAATCGCCCGTTTCACCGATGAAGTCAATCGGTTTTATGGAGTCCTCAATAATCAGTTGTATAACCAACGATACCTATGTGGTGACGAATACACGATAGCAGACATGATTTGTTATCCGTGGACAGTTGGCTGGGAGGGTCAGGGACAGGACATCAATGAATTCAAGTATTTCAAACGCTGGTTCGAAGAATTGGGTGAACGACCCGCTGTAAAAAAAGGCATGGCCGCCGGGAGTGACCTTAGTAATGATTATTCAAAGATGTCGGAAGATGAAATTAAAGCCTTAAGAAAAATGTTATTCAACCAGAGGGCGAGACCTGCACCGGAGGCGGGGGGTCTGGAGGCATAGACATGGGTGCCGTAGCTACTGAATTTACCTACGTTACAAACAAGGTAAAGAGGCCCGGCTTCTATAATTATGATGCTGGTCCGGATGCCCCTGATGTTGCACCGGAAACCAAACGGTATCCCGTTGAAGTGACTGATATTCGAGACCTCATAGGGGAGTTGGATTTGGATAAGGAGGGTCTAAAGGTCGTTTACCTGCATACCAGGGCAACAGACCTATACGATCCTGAGCAGGTAAAATCAATCTACTACAAGGAAGTTCAGAAACTGGTGAAACAGGCGACTGGCGCCAACTCGGTATTGGTTTTTGACTACAACATACGGAACCAATCGCTTGCTGAGCAACCGGGAATCCAGAAACCGGTTACTTTTGTACATAACGATTATACAAATGCTTCCGGTCCCCAGAGAGTGAGAGATCTCATCGGTGGAGACAAAGCGGAAGCGCTAATTGGCAAACGATTTGCGGTCATCAACGTCTGGAAACCGATTACCGGGCCGGTAATGACATCGCCGCTTGGAGTTTGTGATGCCAGTAGCATGCGCCAGGATGATTTCATCGAGACGGATCTGCTTTATCGTGATCGAAATGGTGAAATCTATTCCGTTGCATGGCGACCTGAGCACAGGTGGCTTTATGTTTCTGAAATGAAAAGCGACGAAGTCATGTTACTGAAATGTTATGACTCGGACCTCGGAGGACGAGCCAGGTTTACTGCCCATTCTGCATTCGACTTACCAGACGTCGATGGGGTCCCCCCCAGGGAATCAATTGAGGTGAGGACGCTGGCGTTTTTTTAAGAGAAGAAAGTCCTAGATATGGGTATGCAACCCACATTCACGTGCGTCAGTTATTTTTGTTGGGTCAAAATAGTCCGGTTCGTTGGGTAGGCCGTGAGTTTGCAGGTACTCATCGAGCTCGTTTTCATTCCAATTCAGCAACGGTGCCACTTTGATGTATCCGTTCGTGGTGCGGCTGAGCACTTCCAGTGAGCGACGGAAATCAGATTGGTCGCGGCGAATACCGGTCAGCCATAATGTTGGCTTTAGAACATTAGTAGCCCGCTGAAAAGGTTCCAGCTTCACCTGGCGTGTAAATTCCTCGTGCAGAGGGTCTGCAATATCGGGAATGCCTCCCATCAACACATTGCGCCTGACAGAAGTCATTTCCGGACTGTAGATATGCATGTTGAGGTCTAATTGTTCAATCAGGGCGTCGGCAAAGCGATAGGTCGCAGATGTGTTATAGCCGGTGTCGACCCACAATATGGTAGCGTCGGGTTTTAGCCGAGTCACCATATGGAGTAGGGCGGCAGATCGATCACCAAAAGTTGTTGTTGTGAGGGTACGGTGGCTGGGCTGGAATGCCCACGCAATGATTTGCTCGGCAGTCTTGCCAGCAAGTTGCCGATTGATGGCAGCTAGATCCTCTATCATACTTCTTCCAGGGTCTTGTGGTGAAATGAACGAGCAGCCAGAGGAATCGCCCCTGGCAAGTCGTTGCAACTGTTGTCGTCAGTTTGGTTAGATTCTATTGCCGGTTTACCGAACCAGTGCAACTTTTCTGCAAGCTGGACTACCTGACCGACAATAATCAAAGTTGGTGAACGTAATTGTGCCTCTTCTACCTCAGAAGCCAGATCACTCAAACGACTCACAACCAGACGTTGGTCTTCTGACGTACCTTGTTCCACTGCCGCTGCAGGTGTGTCGTGAGCTAAGCCATGTGATTGCAATTGAGCGCAAATCAGCGGCAGGCTACTCAGACCCATGTAGAACACCAGGGTTTGGCGGTTGTTCACCAGGCTAGACCAGGGTATATCCAGATCGCCGTTGTTCTTTCGATGACCAGTAATGAAAGCCACGCTGTCTGCATAGTCACGATGGGTTAATGGAATACCGGCATAAGCGGCACAACCATTGGCGGCGCTGATGCCAGGTACGACCTGGAAGGGAATATGGGCCTCAACCAAGGCGCTGAGTTCTTCGCCGCCACGTCCAAATACAAATGGATCGCCTCCTTTTAGGCGGCATACTCGATTGCCTTCACGCGCCAGGCGAATGAGTTCGCGATTGATATCAGCCTGACTTGCGGTGTGACACCCCTTCTTTTTGGCAACTGAAATTCTCTTTGCGTCTCGCCTTACCAGATCCAGTACCTGTGGCGAAACCAGATTGTCGTAAAGCACCACATCAGCCTGCTGCATCAGGCGTAGCGCCTTCAAGGTGAGTAGTTCCGGATCTCCCGGACCCGCGCCAACCAGGGAGACCTCGCCCAATGGCTGATCCTGACTTTGAACCCGTTGTTCCAGGCTGGTTTCAAATAACGCGTTTGCTTCACTGTCCTGTCCATTGAACACCTTCTCGGCGATAGGACCTTCCAGTACGGATTCCCAGAAACGACGACGTGCGCCCAGCGAAGTTAAGCGTGATTTCACTCGAGTTCGCAGGTTTCCTGCAAATTGAGCCAATCGCCCATAGGCGGCAGGTATCAGGATTTCTATTTTTTGTCTTAACAGACGACTTAAAACTGGCGCATTGCCACCGCTGGATATTGCGATCATTAACGGCGAGCGATCGACGATAGCTGGTGTAATAAAACGGCAGGAATCAGGGTCATCCACAACATTAGCGAGTACGCCAATTGCCTCCGCCTCCTGAAAAATCTGTTGGTTAAGGGAAGAATTCGCCGTGGCCGCGATGACTAAGCGCTTGCCGTAGAGATCAGTAGCGACAAATTTTCGAGGCACGTAGGTTATCTTGCCTTCCATCACCCACTGGGCAAGTTGTGAAGCTATCCGCGTTGCCACCAGGGTGACGTTAGCCCCCGCGGCCAACAAACTCGCCACTTTTCGCGTGGCTACATCACCACCACCGACCACCAGACAGTGCTGGTTTCGCAGTTTTAGAAATATCGGGAAATAGTCCATGGCTCTACTGGTAATAAGACGAAAATGGATTTAAGTATTTTGGAGCCTGACAAACCATTTGATCTGCCTGCAGGGCAAAAGCGTTGAACCCACAACGCTTTAACAGAAACAGCTGATCTACCAGCACCTCACCGACTGCTCTTAATTCGTTTTTGTAGCCATAACGCTCCCGCAGAATGCGAGCCTGGCTGTAACCACGCCCATCAACCGCGCTTGGAAAATCTATACAAATAAGCTGCAATTCATCCAGATCCGAAAGCAGTCGAGTCACGCAATCGGTGTTCTCTAGTGCCACGCCCTTATGACCGGGATGATTGATGCATTGCTCGTGTTCATCGAGCCAACGGGTAAAAGGAAAAACGAGGGATTGCTCCAGGTTAGGTATTGGTTCATCGGCGTCCAGAAAACGCCAATCATCTGTTACCAGCAGTTCGCCTTTTAGGATTAAGTCAGCCATAAACAGCCTCCTTAAACGGTGGTATGCCCAGACGATGCACTGCGTCTAAAAAAGATTCCTGGTCTTGGCGATTGGCGATAAATGTGTCCAGAATTTTCGCGATCGTCTCGGCCACATCATCTTTTGGCACTGAAGGACCGATGATCTTGCCGAGCGAAGCATTTTCCTCTGCCGAACCACCGAGGGTGATCTGGTACCACTCCTCACCTTTCTTATCTACACCCAGGATGCCAATGTGTCCCACATGGTGATGACCACAGGCGTTCATGCAGCCGGAAATTTTTATCTTTATCTCCCCCAGATCATACAGGTAGTCCAGGTCATCGAAGCGAGCATTAATCTGTTTGGCGATTGGAATTGCACCCGCGTTGGCCAGACTACAAAAATCCAATCCGGGGCAGCAGATGATGTCAGTCAGGCTTCCAATATTGGGGGTTGCCAGATCCAGTGCGACCAGTTCTCGCCAGAGCGCAGGTATATCGGCCTCAGCGATGTCCGCTAAAATGAGATTCTGCTCATGGGACACGCGTATTTGGCCAAAACTGTATTGATCTGCCAGATCAGCAACGCCGTCCATCTGCACATCAGTTAAGTCTCCCGGGGCTTGCTGCGGCGCTTTCACCGACAGCGTAACAATACGATAACCGGCTACCTTGTGAGACTGGGTGTTGTGCTCATACCAGGCGGAAAAGGCGGGGCTGTTGTTGCGTTTTGCGGCAATCGCATCTTTACCACTAGTCGCTGGCGCGTACTCAAAGGGTTGGAAATGGTCACGGAACTGCGTGATGCTGAAATCGTCCAGTGTCAGGCTGCTATCTTTTAGCTGCCGCCACTCATTTTCCACCAACTGGGTGAATCGTTCGATACCCAGGCTATTGACCAAAATTTTGAGACGCGCCTTGTACTTGTTGTCCCGTCGACCCGCCAGGTTATAGATGCGTAAAATTGCTTCCAAATAAGATAGCAGGTGTTTCTTCGGCAGAAAATCCCTTATCACCTTGCCGATAACCGGGGTGCGACCAAGGCCGCCACCTACCAGGATCCGAAAACCCACTTCTTCAGTGCTCGGATCACGCACGATTTGGATGCCGATATCATGTACCTGGGTGGCAGCACGATCATTCTGCGCGCCGGACATGGCAATCTTGAACTTGCGTGGCAGGAAGGAAAATTCAGGGTGCAAAGTAGACCACTGGCGCATAATTTCGCAGTAAGGGCGTGGGTCTTCCAGCTCTCCTTCTATCGCGCCTGCCATATGGTCTGCAGTTATATTGCGAATACAATTCCCGCTGGTTTGTATGGCGTGCATCTGCACCGTGGCTAAATCAGCCAGGAGATCCGGTACCTGCTCGATTTTGAGCCAGTTAAATTGGATGTTCTGACGAGTAGTGAGATGACCATAGCTTCGATCGTAAGTGCGTGCCACATAAGCAAGTTTGCGTAGCTGCTCTGATGAAAGCAGGCCATAGGGAATGGCAATTCGCAGCATGGGTGCATGAGTCTGAAAATAAAGACCATTCATCAGGCGCAGAGGACGGAAGGCCTCCTCGCTGAGTTGGCCTTTGAGATAACGCTTGGTTTGATCACGGAACTGGACTACCCGTTCTTCAACCAAACGCTGATCCACAGAGGAGTACTGGTACATCAGTGCCACGTAAAATTTGCTGACTGGGAAGGCTAAAATAAATACACATGAACAGAAAATACTTTTTTATTATCAACTTATAACGAAACGGACTGGGCTGTTAGGCCTTTCGTTCTTTTGCAGATTCAAATAGGCTAGGAAGACCTTCCCTGATAAGGACCAACCGGTGCAATATTTGTTAGTCGGAACCCGTAAAGGCGCCTGGATTTACACGAGCGCTGGACAGCGTCGCGATTGGCAGGTGGACGGCCCACACTATCTGGGTTCAATCATCAACCATTTTGTTCTTGATCCTCGAGATCAGAAAACCATGCTGATGGCAACCACCGCCGGACATCTTGGTCCAACGATACTGGTGTCCACGGATTTTGGGAAACACTGGGTAGAAAGCACCAGACCACCAGCTTTCCCCAAAGTGGATGATCCAGATAATGCACGCAGTGTGGATCACAGTTTCTGGCTCTGCCCTGGACATCCTGATGAACCCAATGTGTGGTGGGTTGGCACCTCACCACCCGGTGTTTTCAGGAGTGAAGATGGCGGGATGACCTGGACAAGCTTTGCGGGCTGGAATGAAAATCCCATGTATGACAAATGGTGCCCTAAAGAAGAAACGCCGGATGGCGAACTGTTGAATCAGATTGTCATTGCCAGCGATGATGCTAACCACATGTATATTTGTACGAGTAGTGGCGGTGTATTCGAGACGACGGACCGGGGCGAAAACTGGAGTCCGCTTAATAAGGGTGTGGAAGCTAATTTCATGCCGAATACCTACCCTGAATACGGACAGGATGCGCATCAGATTGGCGTTCATCCGGGCAATCCAAATCGACTGTACCAGCAGAACCACTGTGGCATCTACCGGTTGGACCGACCCGATGATACCTGGGTCCGCATCGGAGAAAATATGCCAGAGGGTATCGGTGATATTGGCTTCTCGGTAGTGCTACACCCGGATAACGAGGATATGGCCTGGGTGTTTCCCATGGATGGTTCGGATGTCTGGCCGAGAACCAGTCCCGGCGGTAAGCCCGCTGTTTACCTGACCAGGGATGCCGGAGATAGCTGGCGGCGCCAGGATAAAGGTTTCCCGAAAGAACAGGCCTGGTTTACGGTGAAGCGCCAGGCGTTTGTTGGCGATACAAGTCAACCACTAGGATTATTTCTTGGCACAACATCAGGAGAAATCTGGAGCAGCACCGATGAAGGTGATAACTGGCAGCAGATCGCCTGTCATTTACCCGAAATTTATTCCCTCAACGTTGTGACAGTGCAGTAGAAACGTCGCGCATGAAAGTGCTAATTCCAAGTCAACTGCAATCCTACACCGAAGGGGTATCTGAAGTTTCAGCGAATGGAAGCACACTGGCCGAAGTGTTAGACGATCTTGACCAGCAGTTTCCTGGTATCAGATTTCGAGCAGTGGATGAGCAGGATCGTATAAGGCAACACATCAGGATGTTTGTCAGCGGGAAAATCGCTACATCAATCAACGTGGCACTGAACGATGCTGATGAAGTTCATATAATCGGGGCGCTTAGCGGCGGGTAGAAACAAACTCAGCCTCGTATTGGGTGAGATGCTTCTTTACTATCGGTGCAAGTATATACAGGCCGATAAGATTAGGTATTGCAACGATAAAGACCAGCGCATCTGACAGGTCCACAAGGGAGGATAGTTCGATACTGCTGCCAAGAATGACGAATAGCAGAAAGAAAATCTTGAATCCGATGTCGGCGATTGGGCTGGCGCCAACCAGATAAGTAAAAGCTTTCAGTCCGTAGTAGGACCAGGCAATCATTGTAGAGTAGGCAAAAAGGATTGCAGCGATTGAAAGTGGTATTGGTGACCAGGATATTGTACTGGCGAAGGCGCTGGTCGTGAGTTCTATTCCCTGAACCTCGCTGCTGGCGAGTGCGGGGTCATATACAGTCGTGACAATCACCAGCGCGGTCATGGTGCAGATGACGACGGTATCAATGAATGGCTCTAGCAAGGCGACGTATCCCTCACTGACGGGATAGCGTGTCCGTGCGGTTGCGTGGGCTATGGCTGCAGAACCCAGTCCCGCCTCATTCGAAAAAACGGCCCGGCGAAAGCCAAGAATCATCACGCCAATCAAGCCTCCGCTGATGCCTTCAGGTGCGAAAGCACCAGTCCAGATTGCAACCAGGGCACCTGGAATGGCGGCGTAATTCATCACAATAATAACCAGCGCCGAGATGACATAAAGAAGCGCCATAGCCGGGACCAACTTTGAAGTAGTGTTCGCAATGGAACGAATGCCTCCAATAATGACCAATCCCACTGCAATGGCGAGAATTACGCCGATCAGCCAGGACTTATCCGCGAAAAAACTTGCCTCGCCACCGGTGACGCTGATCAGAATTACGGCTGCCTGGTTGGCCTGGAACATGTTACCGATGCCGAGGCAACCGATCACCATGCTCATGGCGTAGAAAATTCCCAGGACCTTGCCGAGTCGAGGCCAGTTATGTTCCTTTAGACCCCTTTCCAGGTAATACATCGGACCACCGGAAACACTTCCATCCTCATCCGTCCTGCGGTACAAAACCCCAAGCGTGCACTCGGCCAACTTGGTGGACATACCCAGGAATCCGGCAACGATTAACCAAAATGTCGCGCCCGGTCCGCCGATTGAAATCGCAACGGCGACACCGGCGATATTGCCGATCCCGACTGTTCCCGATACAGCAGTGGTTAGTGCCTGGAACTGTGATATCTGACCCGGATCATCTTTTTCAGCATACTTGCCGGTGATTAACCGAATGGCGTGAGCAAAGCCTCGGATATTGATGAAACGAAGGTAGAGTGTGAAAAATACGCCACCCCCAATCAGCCATAGAACGATAAGCGGCATCTGCGCGCCGAAAAGAGGAACTGAATAGAAGATAAATCCACTGGCAGCGTCGGCAACGGGCCGCATTGCCTGATCGATTATCGTATCAATTCCTTCCATTTATGTACCCGGCATGTCGCCCTGTTTCAGACCCTATTGTAGGGTCTTTTCTTCCGAACTTGTGTCATCCTGAGCGTAGCCGAAGGATCTATGGTAGTAAAAAAGGCATTGCTGCTAGACTGCGCGCATGAGTGATCGAGTACCAGGTTGGTATCGTGTGGCCTGGTTTTTAGGTCGCGCCCCCGCATTGTCGACAAGCCAATGGAGGCTATTGGGGCTGGTTGCCGCTGTTTCCGTATTTGAACAATATGACATCTACCTGTTTGCGCTGAACCTCAAGCAAATACAGGCGGATCTTTCCATTCCCGAATCGCAACTGGGTCTACTGGGGGCAGTCGTCAGGGCAGGCTCTTTCCTTGCGGTGGTACTCGCTATCGCCGCTGATCGATGGGGCCGAAGAGCGTTACTGTTGTTCACAGTACTCGGTTATACACTCTTCACTGGTGCCACTGCATTTTCTCCCAACGCAGAGTTGTTTGTTGTATTTCAGTTTTTCGCCAGGGGCTTTGCCTCCGCGGAAGTCATGATTGCGGCGGTGGTTATCGCAGAGGAATTCCCACCTGAAAATCGAGGCTGGGGGATCGGTGCGCTGGCGGCGTTACAGGCATGTGGTGCTGGTCTTGCTGCTTTGTTATTTGGATTTGTTGAGTCAATCCCCTATGGATGGCGCACCTTGTATTTCATCGGACTCATTCCCCTGCTTTTTATCGCTTATTGGCGCAGAACGTTGCCGGAAACCAAAAGATTTGAAAATGTTCGAGAAGCTCGACAAAGTGAACCGGTTTTTAGGCCGCTGTTGGAACTGTTCAGCCAAAGTCCACGTCGAATGATCGCCTTGTTCAGTGCAGTATTCTTTTTTAGTCTGGGCGCAAGTTCTGCCAGTTTTTTTGCGCCAAAATATTTGCAGGATGTCTACCTTTGGACACCGGCTTCGGTTGCGATATTAAATTTTGTGGGCGGCGGGCTCGCAATTATCGGCAACCCCCTTGCTGGTTGGCTGAGTGATCGATTTGGCCGGCGCCCCGTGACCTGCATCTTTGCAGCCAGCTTTACGTTTATGGGTATCATTTTTTACTCTGCCATTGGTGTGTTTGTGCCACTGCTATGGATTGGGCTGATTTTTTTCGTCATGGGAAGTGACGTCACGCTTTCCGCCTACGGGACGGAACTGTTCCCCACCAAATATCGATCCACAGCAACCGGATTTCGCGGGTTTATGGGCACCATCGCATCCATTATGGGATTAAGCGCTGTCTCCGGGCTGTTTTTGATTTTCGACTCCAACTGGATTTCAATTGCAGTACTCTGTGGTATGTGTATCGTTGTGCCGCTGATTGTGTGGCTGTTCCTGCCGGAAACCGCCGGGCGAACACTGGAAGAAATATCTCCCGATGAAGTCGCCTCACCCCAGGTTTGATGTCTGTCATGTCCATAGAAATCGTTGTGGCCGGTAGAGGAAGTCCGCCGTTTCCCGTGGAGCTGATTGCCTTCGAAGAAGACACTTACCTCGTGTTGAGCGCAGGAAATCTAGCGCGAGAGATTAGGGAAGAAACCTCAGAACTGTTGGGGGAGATGTCAAATTTTGATCCATTGGACCGTGGCACCGTTTTAAAAAGGGGACAACGTTTATATGCCGTGGTTCACGACCTGGATCACCAGCCTTCGTGCGATAAACGGATCGTCATGCGAGCGCTTAAGGAAATAGTTAGGATATGCAACGAGGGTGGTATCCACAGTATTGCCATTGAGCCGCTAGGTTGTACCCACGGGCAGCTTGATAACGACTGGTTCTTGAATCAACTGAGGGAAATCTCTACAACCAGCTCGCTGAGGCGCATCTGGGTTTACGAATAGATATAGAGCCAATCAGTCATAGAAAACCATAGTGCCAGGAAACACAGCCTTTATAATAAATACGAGCATTGCTCACTAGCGGAAAACAAATTGAAACTCCAGCGTAAGTCATTGATTAAAATGAAAAATATACGTAGTAAGCTAACAGCCTTAATGCCTACCTATTATCCGATTGCCTATAAACTGGCATTTGTGCTTACGCTGCTGATCAGCAGTGGCATGGCTCTACTGGGGTCATTCATTGCTCACAATCAAAGCCAGGTGCTCGACCTACAGATCATTGAGTCCGGTAACACGGTGCTCAGGCAGATGGCCGATTTCTCGCGTGAACCACTGCTGGCCAATGACAAGCTTAGCCTGGAGGTTATCGTCAACAATTTGGTGAGTGAGCGCGCGATTCTCGGGGCGGCACTTTATGATGAGAAGAAATTACTTATCGTCAAAAAAGGTGTAGTGCCTAGTGATGCAGATATTGCAACCACGTTGGGTGATGAGACGAAACAGGAATGGCAACAGATGATGCAGGATGGTCAGCAGACTAACCTGGTCTCCTTTTCCCGCCCCA
>JAPUGI010000066.1 GCA_027292925.1 Gammaproteobacteria bacterium | reverse complement strand
GGTAAACATCAACGTCGTCCAAAATTACTCGAAATTCCGCAAAATCGGTTCCACCCACTGTGATCTGACGGTTGTCGAGGTCCAGGTAACCAATACGAAACTGCGTCGAGAAATCATCAGTCCAGTCGGAATAAAGCGTCGCTACATATGAATTCAACTCTGCACCACGCTCGTACAGATGATTTTCGAATTCGAATTCATCAAGATCCCCGTCAGCTTGTGAGAAGTTATTGCCGTCGTTGTAGGTATAGGTAAAAGCCACACGGTGCCTGTCTGTCACATACCAGTCTAGCTTCAGCAGCAGCTTCTCATCCTCATTGTCGAGGCTGGTTGGAATCGGACCCGGATTATACTGATAGAGGTCACGGGCAATTTGAACGATTTCGTCCAGCTCCGCCTGGGTAACCAGCACTTCGTTGACCGCGCCAGATCCTATTGCCCCCCGGTCATACAGGTTGGCACCTTCCAATTCCTCGTAGGCAACGAAGAAAAATAGTTTGTCCTGGATGATCGGACCACCGATGGTGATGCCCCAGCGAATCTCGTCATACTCACCGGTTGTAATCTTGTCTCCTTCCAGCTTGTCACTGCGGAGATCATCGTCGGTATAGTCGTAGAAAAAGGAACCAGAAAATTCATTGCTGCCTGACTTGGTCACGGCGTTGATATTACATGCCGTGAAACCGCCATATATAGCGTCAAACGGCGCCAGCTCAACCGATATCTGATTGATCGCGTCATAGGAAAACGGCATCCGCTCTGTAGGATAACCGTTGGAATTTAGCCCAAAAGAATCGTTGGTGCGCACACCATCCACCGTTAGGCTGTTAAACCGTGAGTTTTTACCAGCGCAATAGATAGCATTGATTTCACCTCTCGATTCATCCACGTAAATTCGTGGATCTATACGAAGAACATCAACGATATTGCGATTAATCGAAGGAGCTGTTTGGAGTTGCTGGAGCCCAAATGTCGCACTTGGACCTACGGCGACCTGAGCTTTTAGGCGTGAGCTAGTGACCACTATCTCTTCCAATGGGCCGGTAGACGCCAGGTTGAAACTCAAGTCAGACGTTTGTCCGAGTATAAGCGATAGCTGTTTTATCGATCCGCTTGAATAACCTGAGCGTTCTGCTGTCACGGTATAACCACTCGCGACCGGTAAGTTACGTATGCTGAATTCGCCGGAAGCATTTGTCTGCACTGACCTGGTCAGCGCGGTATTTTCGTTACGGATTGTCACGTTCGCGCCAGAAAGTGGATTGCCCCTTTCATCGGCTACGATGCCGCGAATCGCCGAGGCGGTTTCGATCGCAACGGCCACACCCGTAAACATCGACAATACCGATATTGCCGCTACAAGGTGAACAAAATGGAATAGCGACTTTCTAAACGAGTAGCTTCTAATCATTAGTTTTCTCCAATAATTTGATTTGCGAGCGACTAGTATCGAAGCCACTCCCCCGACCACTTGATTATCACTTGAAGGAGGATTTTCCACAAGCACACGGGGCGATTTCCTGGGCAATTCGGTGTTTTTTTTCACCGAACTCTTTTCCCTCGAGCAACTGCCAATCAAGGCTTTTGGGATTTGTTACAAATTACCATTTTGAACGTGTTTTTACCTAACATGCGGCGTTCATGTAGAATTGCCGTTTTGATTTTTCAAAGCGTTTGAGATGAACGAAGTGGAACAAAGCCAACCCTACAATCCAGCAGTCTCGGAACGCGACGTGCAGACCTATTGGCGTGAAAATGGAACTTTCGAGGTTTCTGAAAACAGCGAAAAACCGAAATTCTATTGTCTCGCGATGTTCCCCTATCCCAGTGGCCAATTGCACATGGGTCATGTGAGGACCTATACCCTGGGCGATGTCATTGGACGTTTCCAGAGGCTGCAAGGGAAGAATGTGCTGCATCCCATGGGGTGGGACGCGTTTGGTTTGCCCGCGGAGAATGCAGCGATCAAGCACAAGGTACCCCCGGCGAAATGGACCCTGCAAAACATCGAGTACATGAAGCAGCAATTTAAAAGGATGGGCTTCGCCTATGACTGGACCCGTGAATTAGCCACCTGTGATCCGGACTACTATCGCTGGGAGCAGTGGTTCTTCACGCGAATGTTTAAAAAAGGGCTGGTGTACAAGAAAGCAGCGTGGGTGAATTGGGATCCGGTCGACCAGACGGTGCTTGCAAATGAACAGGTCATTGATGGTCGCGGCTGGCGTTCTGATGCACCTGTTGAGCGCCGTGAACTGGCACAGTGGTTTCTAAAAATCACGGACTATGCAGAGGAATTATTGGACAATCTGGACAAATTGCCCGGTTGGCCCGAAAAGATAAAAATCCAGCAGCGAAACTGGATAGGTCGCTCCGAAGGTGTGCAGATAACGTTTCCATGCTCTTCAGGAGATGATGTCACCGTCTATACAACCAGGCCCGATACCTTGATGGGAGCCACCTATCTTGCCGTAGCGCCCCAGCATGCCCTGGCTATGGGGGCAGCAGAAGACAATCCCGAATTGAAAGAATTCCTGGAGGAATGTAATCGGGTCAGGGTCGCCGAAGCCGATATGGCCAAGTTGGAGAAAAAGGGGATGGCAACGGGGCTCAGAGCCCAGCATCCATTGTCCGGAGAAGATATTCCTATCTGGGTCGCAAACTTCGTGCTGATGGAATATGGTTCTGGCGCTGTCATGTCTGTCCCTGCCCATGACCAGCGGGATTGGGAATTCGCCAGAAAGTACGGGCTGCAGATTACGCAAGTGATTGCACCATCACCCGATAGTGAAGATGAATGTGACCT
Organism: Gammaproteobacteria bacterium; assembly: GCA_027292925.1. GTDB lineage: Bacteria > Pseudomonadota > Gammaproteobacteria > Pseudomonadales > Azotimanducaceae. The sequence goes on along the minus strand of JAPUGI010000066.1, from coordinate 1,516 downwards.
GGATGGGCAAGCCTATGTGACCCACGGGGTGTTGGTAAATTCCGCTGAGTTTGATGGTCTTGATTTCGAAGCTGCCTTCGACGCAATTGCTGATGCATTAAAGGGAAAAGATCTTGGTGTAAGACAAGTGAATTACCGATTGAGGGACTGGGGTGTATCCAGGCAGCGATACTGGGGTTGCCCGATTCCTATTATCCACTGTGAGAAATGTGGGGCGGTGGCAGTGCCGGAAGAAGACTTGCCTGTCATCCTGCCAACTGATGTTGAATTCGAGGGCGTGGGTTCTCCCATTAAGAAAATGCCTGAGTGGTATGAAACTAAATGCCCTGATTGTGGTGGTGACGCTGTACGGGAAACTGATACCTTTGACACATTCATGGAGTCCTCCTGGTACTACGCACGTTTTGCTTCCAGTAATTGCTCGGGTGGAATGTTAGATGAGAGAGCTAAGTACTGGAATTCAGTGGATCACTATGTTGGTGGAGAGGAGCATGCCATCTTGCATTTGCTGTATGCCCGCTTCTTCCACAAGGTGATGCGTGACGATGGAATGGTTGAGTCTGATGAACCCTTCGAGAGGTTGTTAATGCTTGGAATGGTGCTCCAGGATGGCGTCAAAATGTCGAAATCTGCTGGCGATTCAGGCAATCCGCACTATCTGATTGAGCGATATGGGACCGACGCAGTGCGAATGGCAATGATGTTTGCTGCACCTCCTGAGCAATCCTTCGAATGGTCTGATCGAGGTGTGGAGTCTACGAATCGCTGGTTGCGAAGATTATGGAATACCGTAATGGAACATCTCGCGGGAGAGGATGTACCCCCCATAGACAAAGGTATCCTCTCGGATGCTCAGAAAGATATCCGCCGGACTACGCATGAAACAATAGCCAAGGCGTACGATGACTATGACCGTAGATTGACCTTTAACACCATTATTGCTGCTGTCATGTCGTTGATGAACAAGGTGGTGAAGTTTGAAGATAATTCACCCCAGGGACGTGCGGTGACCCGTGAGGCACTGAATGCAGCAGTGCTCATCATGGCACCTATTACGCCGCATATTGCACACATACTGTGGGGAAAGCTCAACAGTGAAAACCTGGAAGATGCTACCTGGCTGCAGGTCGATGAAAGCGCGCTGGAAAAATCAATCATTCAGATTGTTATTCAGGTCAATGGAAAACTAAGAGGAAAGCTTGAAATCACGCCTGATACCGCCAATGAAGAAATTGAACAACAAGCAAATGCTCTTGAAAATGTCGTAAAGTTTGTTGTCTGTAAAACAATTCACAAGGTGATCCATGTTCCCGACAAGCTTGTTAATTTTGTAGTCGGTTAGGGTTAGCCTGCATATTTCATGAAGGCGGTGGGTTATGAGTCAAAGTATGGTAATCCGCAATGCGTACACCAAATCGAGAGAGATACCATTTCCAGAAATTCCGTTCCCTTCATGAAATATGCGGGCTAGCCGTGCGACGTTATCCGTTGGTTCTTGTGGTTTGTTTGTGCGTTA
>JAPUGI010000065.1 GCA_027292925.1 Gammaproteobacteria bacterium | reverse complement strand
TACAGCCTTGATGATGGTGGAAAAATTACAGTAAGAGCGGTTGAGCTTGCTGAAAAGAAATGGCTCCATGTATCTTCACTAGAGTTAACGGAAATCGAAAATGTTGGACAGCTCGACAAGTGGGATTTCGAAGTGGCAGATTATGTATACCATGATTTCGTCAAAAATCTCGATGACCTGTTGGTGTTGGATAAAGAGCCTTCAGCTGTTCTTGATAAAGAGCCCTCAGCTGTTCTTAGTAAAGAGCCCTCAGCTGTTCTTGATAAAGAGCCCTCAGCTGTTCTTAATGAAGAGCCTTAGCTGTTCTTGATAAAGAGCCCTCGGCGGAGAAACGATGAAGATGGAATTCCAGTTCATTAAACATGAACGATCGGGCTACATTTCGACTGTGACACTGAATCGTCCTGAGTCCTTGAATGCGCTAAATACGGGCATTATGGAAGAACTTGAACAGGTGTCTCGTGGCTTCTTGAATGACGAACAATCTAGAGTCGTCGTATTTAAGGGAGAAGGTAAACACTTCAGTTCCGGAGCAGATTTAAAACAATCGGTATCCAAGCAAAGTATGGTGATGAGGCGCAGGTCATCAGCTCTGGGCGCAAGGATGATTCGTGCAATAACTGAAATCAACCAGGTTACCATTGCTTGTATTCATGGAGCAGCCCTCGGGGGTGGGGCTTGCATACTCACGGCCTGTGACTTTCGTATCGGGTCGGATGACTGTTTTTGTGGGTATCCGGAAGTTAACCTGGGGATTAATCTACAATGGCACTCTCTTCCCCTTTGTGTGCGGCTGATCGGTCCTGCAAGGGCCAAGCGAATGATAATGCTCGGCGAGAGAGAACGGGCAGAAACATTGCTTGAATGGGGATTTCTTGACCAGGTTGTACCCCACTGTGAACTGGAAGAGGCAACCCAGCGGCTTGCCGAACAATATGTAGCTCAACCCCCGGTTGCCGTGCAGATGATCAAACAAAGTATTAATGCGGTGAGTGGTGCATTGGATAATGCCATCATGCATATGGATGCAGACCAGAATATTCTCTCTGCAATGACCGAAGACAGGGATGAGGGAATGCGTGCATTCTTTGAAAAAAGAGATCCCCAGTTCAAAGGGAACTAGCTTGATCTTGCCAGGTTTGGGCATCTATGGGCTAGTTCCTCAACATAGCTTGATTGACGCCGTATCCATGTTAGGTAACACTAGGGTCAGCAAGCCATGATCAGGATTTAGTTCGTTTGAACGCCTTTAAACCCTTGTTTCAACTAGCAAGCTACTACCTTATTGTGGCGCTGATTGTTGCCGCAGTGCTTTTGGCATTTCCGGCAACACAGTCTTATCTGCCAGTCGGTGGCAGCGCAGAGCTTGATCTGGGAACGAGCGAGTTTGTCACGGGGCAACCCGTTAAAGTGAACTGGGAACCTGTCGCCAAGGCAGTAGAGCTGGCACTTGGTTTAGCGGGGGTTTTTGTGTTTATGAATCCCGTTGCATGGGTGTATATGGGGGCAAGGCGTCGCCGTGGCAGGGAACAATCGTTCGTTCTGACATTGTTGCTATTACCACTGGCGGTGGCAGGCATCGTGACTATTGTTGAAAACAGCCTGGCACTGGCGTTCAGCCTTGCTGGTATCGTTGCTGGCGTGCGTTTTCGCCTGACGTTGGACGATACACTTGATGCCGTTTTCATATTTATGTCTATCGGGGTTGGCCTTGCAGCCGGTATTGGTGCGTTGGAGGTGGCAGCTGTTCTTTCACTATTTTTTAATTTTGCGTTGTTGTTACTGTGGCAGTTTCACTATGCGGAAGAAACCTCTGGAACTCGCTGGTTTTCAAAAACCTGGATGAATCAAGGTAGCGCGCTTGATTCTGAAATAGCTGAGCAAGAAGACAGTTAAAAACGTTAGAGTAATACTGACAGTAGTCACGTTGATAAGCCTTAGTCTGCTCGTTTTAAACCTCTGGTTGGAGCGTAAACCGGAGAAAGTTTTTAGCCCCATGGTTCCAGTTTCTCTTGCGGATTACGATTTTGGCAAGCAGGCTCGAAAACAGTGGACCCTGCCGAAGGAATTACATGAAGTATCCGGCCTGGCGGTAGTAGACCATGACAGAATACTCATTCACGATGATGAATCGGCCATTGTCTTTGAATTCCAGATTAGCACACAGCAAGTAGTACCGTTGTTCCAGCTCGATCAACCTGCGCTGGAAATAGACCTGGAAGGAATTGCCCTACTTGGCAGTGACGTTTATTTGATCGTAAGCACCGGCCAGATATACAAGGTAGCCGATGGATTGCATCGAACTGGTGTGATCAAAGATTACCAGGTCTTCGACCCGGGTCTGGAAAGCATCTGTGAAATTGAGGGGCTGGAGAAAGATCTCAATGAAACTGCCCTGGTGATGGTGTGCAAACGGATGCTGGAAAAGGGTGCAGATTATGTTTCACTCTACCGCTATACACCGGGAGCAGGGCACGCGGAAAAACTGTTTGATCTGGCGTTTGAAAACCTGAGCCCAATCGATAGTAAACGAATCCATCCATCGGGTATCTCAACTCATTTTGACAGCTATATCATTCTTTCAGGCAGGGAACGGCTCATACTCCAGGTATCAAGGGAAGGAGAGATTGTTGCCTCAGGCAAGCTCAAGAAGAAACACCACCGGCAGGCCGAAGGTATAGGCTTTTTACCAGATAACACCCTGGTGATATCGGACGAAGGAAGTAATCGCAAGGGCCGGGTAACGACCTATGAGCCCGGAGTTATTCAATAAGGTAACCAGGATTAGGACTAGACTTCGTCTCATCCTGACCGGGTGGTATTTTCCTTCGACCAGTTTTGTACGGAAAAGCCCGTCCTCTCTTGCCGCTCGTAGATACCTTCTGCTGTTAGCAGCCAGGATTGATCAGTATCTTCGATGTTTTTCTGCAGCACATCTTCAAGAACTTGCTGATGCACGATTGCGTCAAGGATGGGTATCATGACTTCTACCCGATCATCGAAGTTTCGTTCCATCCCATCAGCGGACGAGATGAATACTTTGGCGTTTCGATGTGGCAGCGATTCGCCGTTGGCAAAACAATAAATTCGTGAATGTTCGAGGTACTCGCCAACAATACTCTTAACTCGAATATTCTCGGATAGTCCTTGAACACCGGGTTTCAGACGACATTGCCTGCGAACCACCAGTTCTAACTTTACACCAGAATTTGAAGCCTCGTAAAACTTGTTGATTAGTTCAGGGTCCGTTAATGAGTTGAGTTTGACCCAGATTTCAGCAGGTTTACCCAGTCCGGCATTTTCTATTTCAATGTCGATATAGTTCATCAGAACCTGGCGCAGGTTTCCTGGGGCGACGCTAAGCGCCACGCAAGAGGGGAATGAGCCGCTGGTGAGATAGTTGAATACCTTGTTGGCATCATTACCCAACGCCTGGTTGCTGGTGAAAAAAGAAAGATCGGTGTATGTACGTGCATTGCCTGGATGATAGTTACCGGTACCGAAATGCGTGTAGAGCACAGTATCATCCTCTTCACGACGTACTATCAGCGTCATTTTGCAATGAACCTTGAGATTTACAATTCCATAAACTATATGTACGCCAGCCATTTCCATTCGTTTTGTCAGTTGTATATTCGATCTCTCGTTGTCCCTGGCCTCGAGCTCGACGACAGCGATTACCGCCTTACCGGCTTCCGCTGCTGTTATGAGCGCACTGACAATGGGAGATCCGTCGCTGGTTCTATAAAGGGTTTGCTTTATTGCAATTACATCAGGATCAACTGCAGCCTTCTGTATAAAGTTCACCAGAACCTCAAATGAATCGTAGGGGTAATGCAACATCATGTCCCGTTCGCGGATGACGCTGAAATAGTCACCTCCGCTCTTCTTGATTCTCGTTGGAAGCTCCGTCTGATGCACCGAAAATGTAAGGTCTGGAAAAGCTGGTGCCAGGGATTTGCTAATAAGCTGCATTACGCTCGATAACCCTATCAGCTCGTCAATAGCCACGTATTCAGATACAGCAATACTCTGATTGTTTTGCCGCATAATATCGATTTCGTCCTTGCTAAGGACACCGAGAGACTCGGCTACAAAATACCGCGCATCCTCGGACATATCGGACACAAATTTCAGCCGGATCACGTTGGCCCGCTCCCTCTGTTCTAAACCTGTTTCTACCATCTGTCTTAAATCATCAAACATTTCCGAAAGGGCCAGGTCATTGTCTCGCAGGATCTGGAATGTCCCGCAGTCCGTAATCTCGGTATCGGAAAAGAAGGACTGAATGAATCGAATGATAAGGGACTCGACCGTAATGAATCGGGTTCCATCACCCGGTAGCAAAATAAATCTCGGTACAGATGGCGGTATGGGGACCAGGAGATGTGTGATACCGCCGGATTGGGTTTTGCCTTGCGCAACGACACCAATCCCTGCGCTTGGTATAAAGGGGAAGGGATGCTCTCGATCAATAATAAACGGGGACAGTACCGACATTAGATGCTTATGAAAATAATCTTCAGCAAAATTTAACTGATCTGCACTGAGATCCGTCGTCAACACCAGCGAGATATCGTATTCAGCCAGTAGTTTTTGGATTTGCATCCATGAATGCTGCTGAGATTTGAGCAAATCGTCTGCATAACGATTGACCTTTTGTAACTGCATGGTGGGTGTTAGTCCATCCACACTGAGTCGATTAATTCCCTTGTTGATTTTATGGCGCAACCTGGCAACACGGACGGTATAAAATTGATCGAGGACCATGGCTGAAATTGATAGAAACCTTAGTCTTTCAAGGAGTGGGTGTCGCTCGTTACTTGATTCTTCAAGGACACGCTCAATAAATGCAAGATCAGAAAGTTCGCGGTTGAAGTACAGCGAATCCGGAAGCTTGTCCGACCCTGGTGTTATTTCGATTACCATGGCGTGGTCATCATTCGGTTTCTATGATGGCGACGACCTGATCTTCTTCGACGGCATCTTCTTCCTTAACCAGAAGTTCGACAACGATACCGTTACAAGTCGCCTCGACAGGAATCTCCATCTTCATTGATTCCAGAATCAATAGCACATCTTCTGTATTTACATGGTTACCCACTTTTGTCTCTACCCTCCAGACGTTGCCGGTGATTTCAGATTCTATCTCAACTAGACTCATTTACGGATACCCTTAGGCGTTTTCAAACATAATGACGTGACGTGCTTCCTGTCCGGTTTTTAGTGCATCAAGCGCATCATTAACGTCTTCCAGCTTAATATGTTTTGAAATCATCTCGTCCAGGTGCAATTTTCCGGATAGATAGAATTCAACAAATCTCGGCATGTCTACACGGAATCGATTGGATCCCATGTTCGAACCTTGGATCTTTTTCTCAGCCAGAAAATCCGCACCATGGAGTTCCACCATTGTGCCAACTGGAATCATACCAATAATTGTAGCGGTGCCACCGCTACACAACATCTGGAATGCCTGTTCGGCGGTAGCCTTTAATCCGATTGCCTCGAAAGTATAGTCGCAACCACCGTGGGTCATTTCGACAACCTCGTCCACGGCATTACCGGAGCTCGCGTTAATGGTGTGTGTTGCCCCCAGCGCCTTGGCCAGCTCCAGTTTTGAATCCACCATATCCACGGCGATTATCTGCCCGGCACCGGCGATCGCCGCGCCGTTGATGGCAGCGAGGCCTACGCCACCGCAGCCAATAACCGCGACTTTTGAACCTGGTTCAACCCCCGCTGTATGAAACACTGCGCCAACACCCGTTGTAGTCGAACAGCCGATAAGCGCGGCGCGGTCCATTGGCATGTCTTCGCGGATCTTTACCAGCGCATGTTCGTGGATCAGCATGAGCTCAGCAAATGAAGACAGGTTCAGGAACTGGTGGATAGGTTGGTTATTCTGGTGCAGCCTGGATTCCTGGTCGGCTGCCCGCGAGACTTCAGGACTCTTGCAAAGGGAGAGATGACCAGTCAGGCACTTGTCACAATGTCCACAAAATGCTGATAAGCACGTAATAACATGATCACCTTTCTTGACATAAGTGACGTCGCTACCAACTTCTTCAACGATCCCGGCACTTTCGTGGCCGAGGATAGTTGGCAGCTTATAGGGGTAGGATCCATCCAGGAAGTGCAGGTCACTATGGCAAACTCCTGCAGCAACCGGCCGCACGAGCACCTCTCTGGGTCCGGGTTTTGAAACCTGGACTTCTTCAATCTGCAAGGGCGTGTTCTGTTCGTGTAAAACGGCAGCTTTCATGGTAATCCTCTTGTGCAAAAGTGGTTAAATAGGGTCGACATTACGGCTCGGATGCTAAAACTATCATGAATTTGAAGCGAAATGCCATGTGTGTCGACCCGGGCGGATTACAGGTTGCATAAAACCCGGGGTGAGAGCGTTGTCATCGGACTTGGTGGCAATATTGGTAGCCCGGCAAGCACGATATCGAGTGCTCTTCAGGAGCTGGTATCACTGGCTATGGGAGAAGTGGTGGCTTCGAGTATCTTTCGATCCGAGGCATTCGGGATGGCTGAAGATGCGGATGATTTTGCAAACGCCGTCGCAAGGTTTGAATGCGGGCTCGAACCTATTGTACTGTTACGGCATCTGCAGACGCTGGAAGCGAAATACGGGCGACCATCAGATGATGGTCCGCACACTGATCGAGGAACGGATAAAACAGCCGTCTGTGAATCAGCTCTTTATAAATCAACTCTTTATCAATCAAGAGTGCTGGACCTGGATATCATTGCCTTCGGGGACAGACTGATTATCGAGGACGATCTTCGAATTCCACACCCCCTCGCGTTCGAAAGGTTGTTTGTTCTTCTACCCCTGCAAGAGATAGATCCCGGGTTCAGGTTTGTAGACAGGAAAGAATCATTGCAGCAACTCATTGACTCCGCGCCGGAAATGACCGTGGTGCCATGGCAGGCTAGATAATGCGTGACTGACGGTCTTTCCAATACCGATCCCTGAGTTCGCGCTTGTAGAGCTTACCCGTGGGATGCCGTGGTAACGACTCCATAAAGTCGATCGACCGTGGACATTTAGCATGTGAAATCCGGCTGCGGCAGTAATTGATTAGGTTATCAGCAGTCTTGGGGGATGCATTAGAATTGTCGATGAGCTGCACAACCGCCTTAACTTCTTCCCCAAACTCATCGTTGGGGACTCCAAATACCGCCACATCGGCGACGTCTTCATGATTGATCAGCGTATTTTCTATTTCCTGGGGATAGATATTGATGCCACCGGAAATGATCATGAATGACTTACGGTCACAGAGGTAAAGAAATCCTTCTTCATCGACGTATCCCATGTCCCCCAGGGTTGACCAGCCTCTCTCATTCTTAGCAGCTGCGGTCTGATCTGGATCCTTGTAGTAGGCGAAATCTGAGCCGTTGGCGAAGTAAACAGTTCCAATACTATGGGCGGGAAGTTCCCGGTCATCGTCATCGACGATTCGTAATTCACCATGTATAGCGCGGCCTACACTACCCTTGTGGCTTAGCCATTCCTGACTGGTAATTGCAGTGGAGCCGTTAGCCTCTGTACCCGAGTAGTACTCATAAAGAATGGGACCCCACCAGTCAATCATGAATTGTTTGATATCCACAGGACACGGGGCGGCTGCATGAATCGCGAACTTTAGAGAGGAAAGATCGAACGATTCCCTGATTGACCTTGGCAGTTGATGAAAACGGACAAACATTGTTGGAACCCACTGACTGTGCGTAATGGCAAACTGCTCTATCAGTCGTAATGCGTTCTCAGCGTCAAATTTTTCCATGATAATTGAGGTACCGCCCATGCGGGTCACCATCAGGTTGTAGCGTAGTGGTGCTGAATGGTACAAAGGCGCAGTGGACAGATAGCGAGTTGTCTGATTTATCTGGTGCATTTCAAGGCGGGTCCTGAACAGGTCCGAGACCGTCCCTGGCGGAGACAGATCCAGTTCAAACCGGACCCCCTTTGGTTTACCTGTCGTTCCAGATGAATAAATCATTTCTGAACCTTCACAGGCATCCGCAATGGGAGTTGCTGCGAAGTGAGCAATTTCCCTCTGCCAGTTCGGGTATTCGCCTTCATCAACCAGGAAGATTTTCAATCCGCTAAAATTCTCAACAGCTAGTTTCGCGAGGTATGCGGCAGAAGTAATAAGGACACGTGCTTCGGAATTGTTAAGGATATGTTCAATTTCGTCTTGCTGGAACAGAGTGCTTATTGGCGTGTAGTAAAGACCGGACCTTTGTGCTGCCCAACAGATTTGAAGATAGCTGATATGGTTGCCCAGCAAAATTGCAATGCCGTCTCTAGGGTGCAACCCGAGATGCCGAAAATGATGTGAAGCCTGGTTGGAAAGTTCATCCAACTGTCGATAGGTGATGGATTCACCTGTTTCCGCGATGCGATATGCAATTTTGTTCGGTTGGTTTCGGCTATGAATGCCTGGATGCATGTAGCTAGTTCCTGTTTGGAAAATTGATGGAAACGACGAATTATGAAGGAACTAGCGGCCTTGATGTCAGAATCTTGACAGGAACTAGCTAGTTCCTGTTTGGAAAATTGATGGAAACGAACGAATTATGAAGGAACTAGCGGCCTCGATGTCAGAATCTCGACAGGAACTAGCTAGTTCCTGCAAGGATATTGATGAATCTGGAGAAGAACTGGCTTATCGAAATTTGTAAATACTACTCGGAGTTTTTTGGGAAGGCTGGAACCGGAAAAGGTGATACTTTGCCGCCTTTTGCCTCAGAAATTTTGCCAACGCCTTCCTTGGAGACCTCGTCGATCCTGACCACGGAGTGCACCGGAATATAGCTTCTGTTCACGCCCTCGAATTCTGATTTGAGTTTTTCCTCTCCCGGGTCAACCAGCATTTGCGAGCGTTCGCCGAACACGAGTTCCTCTACCTCGATAAATCCGTATAGATCTGACTGGTAGATCTGCCGGGCGTAAATCTCGAAAATTTGTCCTTGGTTAAAAAAGATGATTTTGTATATTGGGCTGTTGGACATAAATAATTCGTTCTCGCGGTGAAACCACTTGCAGGGCTTGTTTGAGTTGGGAGTTTTGGGTTTCCAGTGGAGATTGTCAACGTTGAAGATATACATATGGTAGCGGGAATCTGGATTTCAAGTGGTTTCAGGTACCGCTACAGTTGATTGGTGTCTATAATAACGCCCCTTTTTACCATCAGCATTGAGAACCGGTGAGTACCAAACTGTTTATCAAAACCCATGGCTGTCAAATGAATGAGTATGACTCATCAAGAATTGTCGATTTGTTGAGAGAAACTCATGACTATGAACTCACGGATCGTGAGGAAGAGGCCGAATTACTGCTACTCAACACCTGTTCCATCCGCGAGAAGGCACAGGAGAAAGTGTTCCACCAGTTAGGTCGCTGGCGTCAACTTAAAATCGATAATCCGAATGTGAAAATTGGTGTGGGTGGATGTGTGGCCAGCCAGGAGGGCGAAGCCATTAGTCGTCGAGCCCCATATGTAGACGTCATTTTTGGTCCGCAGACATTACATCGCCTGCCTGAGTTGATCGCTGAATCCGCCAACACAACCTCGGCCGTAGTCGATGTCAGTTTTCCAGAAATTGAAAAATTCGACCGCCTGCCGGAGCCGTCCGTAAAAGGTCCCTCTGCATTTGTATCGGTCATGGAAGGATGTAGCAAGTATTGTTCGTTTTGTGTTGTTCCCTATACACGAGGAGAAGAGGTCAGCCGCCCGCTGCCGGATGTAGTGAAAGAGATTCAGCAACTGGCGAGTAAAGGCGTCCGCGAAGTCAACCTGCTTGGCCAGAACGTCAACGCCTATCGTGGAAGCTTATCTAAATGTGGCGATGACACTAATGGGGCAATGGCAGATCTTGCGTACCTTATTTCAGTCATCGCCAAAATTGATGGCATAGATAGAATTCGGTTTACCACGTCTCATCCCGTTGAATTCTCTGACAGCCTGATTGAGGTATATGCCGAAGTGCCGGAATTGGTGAGTCACTTGCACCTACCGGTGCAGAGTGGCGCAGACAGGGTACTAGCCAAAATGAAACGCGGCCATACGGTCCTCGAATACAAGTCCAGAATCAGGAAGTTGAGGAAAATCCGCCCGGAAATAAGTTTGTCTTCAGATTTTATTATTGGTTTTCCCGGTGAAACCAATGAGGACTTTAAGGCAACCATGGACTTAATTCAGGAAATTGGATTTGATCAGTCGTTCAGTTTTATTTTCAGCCCCCGGCCAGGAACACCGGCCGCGGGTCTGCCGGACGAAACCTCCATGCAGGTTAAAAAGGAAAGATTGAAGTTATTACAGACACGAATCAGTCAACAGGCGATGGCGATTAGCCGGTCAATGGTAGATAAAGAACAAACAATCCTGGTTTCAGGGATCTCTAAAAGAGACCCAGGCAAGTTGCAAGGTCGAACCGAAAATAACAGAGTAGTCAATTTTTGCTCGACTGATGGGAAGCTGGTGGGGAATTTCGTGCAGGTAAAGATTGTCGAAGCACTCCCTAACTCGTTACGTGGCGTACTAGTTGGCATACAGGAAAACATCGATCGATGAAAACTGTACTTTCACTCCCTTCAAGGAGGGTATATCCTGAATTTTCTACCAGACGTAAAAGATGAATTTGGAAGCAGATCCGCAATCCCACCAGATTAAGCTGGAACCTAACGACAGTCGTCAACTCGCTAACCTGTGCGGACCTTTTGACGCACATCTGCGGCAAATAGAAAAAAGACTTGGTGTAACGATCAAGAATCGCGGTAATGATTTTCAGCTTATTGGCAAGCATCCCACAGCTTATGCAGCTGGCGAATTGCTTACGCATTTGTACCGGGAAGTGAACAGTGGTACTTGTTTAACTTCAGACGTAGTCCATTTGTTTTTGCAGGAATCGGGTGTCGATTCTATGTTACGTCAGGAAGCAGATAATTCAGAAGACTTAATCCATACCCACAAGAAAAGTGTCAAGCCAAGAGGTGCGAACCAGATCAATTATGTTCGCTCTATCCGCAGCCATGATATCAACTTTGGTGTAGGTCCAGCGGGAACCGGCAAAACATATCTGGCGGTTGCATGTGGTGTAGAAGCATTTGAGCAGGAAATAATAAGGAGGATTTTGTTGGTTCGGCCAGCGGTAGAGGCAGGTGAGAAATTGGGATTCCTGCCAGGTGATCTAAGCCAGAAGATCGATCCTTATCTACGCCCATTGTATGATGCGCTTTACGAACTGCTGGGTTTTGAGAGGGTCGAGAAACTAATTGAAAAGAACGTTATTGAGGTAGCCCCACTTGCCTACATGAGGGGGCGCACTTTGAACGATGCATTCATTATCCTCGATGAAAGCCAGAACACGACGGTCGAACAAATGAAAATGTTCCTGACGCGAATCGGTTTTGGATCCAACGTCGTTGTCACCGGCGATATCACGCAAATTGATCTGCCACATAGAACCAAATCAGGGTTAAAGCACGTGCTGGGCGTATTGAAGGGAGTAAATGGTATTTCATTCACCCGGTTCAGCCCAAAAGATGTTGTAAGACACCCTCTGGTACAAAGGATTGTTGAGGCTTATGAACGCCATGAAAATCCGGATGACGATGAGAAACAGCCGAAGGATAATCCAGGCTCGACTCGCCAATAAACCCCATGCCTAGGCACGAGCTCGATATTCAGTGGTGCGTGAAAGACCGCACACACCTGCCGAATGAGGAACTCATTCGACACTGGGTTAATGTTAGCCTCGGCGAGCTTGTGGAGCGTGACGTTGAACTCTGTCTACGGATCGTTGATACCGGTGAAATTCAATCGCTGAATCAACAGTACAGGCGTAAGGATAAGCCGACCAATGTCTTGTCTTTCCCTAATGACTGCATAGACGGTTGCGTTGACGAGAATGGTCGCGTCCTGCTCGGTGACATTGTTATCTGTAAAGAAGTCGTCGTTTCGGAATCGACAACGCAGGAAAAATCGGTGGAAGCCCATTTTGCACATCTCCTGATTCATGGCCTTTTGCACTTGCAAGGGCATGATCATTCGGTGGATGATCAGGCAAATAAGATGGAAGCAATTGAAATAGACTTGATGAAAAATCTTGGATATGGCAATCCATATGAGTGAAGAGGGATCGAGTAACCATAGTCCACGATCCTGGCTGGAGAAGCTTATCCTTGGCTTGACTGGAGAGCCAAGTTCGCGAACCGAACTCATTGAGTTGCTGCGTTCGTCGGAACAAAGGGATCTGTTGGACGCGGAAGCGCTCAGTATTATTGAAGGTGCACTTGTTGTCTCGGATATGCAAGCGCGGGAAATAATGATCCCAAGATCCCAGGTTGTTTTTGTCCGTCTGGAAATGAATTCTGATGAAATTTTCCCCCTTGTAATTGAGTCTGGCCATTCACGTTTCCCTGTCGTGACCGATAATCCTGATGATGTTGTGGGTATTTTGATGGCAAAGGACCTGTTACCGCTTGCCATGAAGGATAAAAAGTCCCGTTTTAATATGCGCGACTTGCTCAGACCATGCACTGCTATTCCAGAGAGTAAACGATTGAATGTCCTGCTGGAAGAATTCAGGACAACCCGGAATCACCTGGCGGTAGTTTATGATGAGTATGGCGGTGTATCAGGTATCGTCACCATTGAAGATGTGTTGGAGCAGATTGTTGGTGATATTGAGGATGAGTATGATTTTGATGAAGATGATTTCATCAAGCACCATTCCGATGACAGCTATACCATCAAAGCACTAACACCCATTTCAGATTTCAATGAGCAATTCAACTGCAAATTCGGCAATGAAGAGTTTGATACGATTGGCGGAATGATCATGCAGCATTTTGGGCGTATGCCGAAACGTGATGAACAAATTCATGTCGACGGTTTTAACTTCAAGGTGCTCAACGCGGACAGCCGTAAAATCCATCTGTTGCAGCTGACCCGGGGCGAAAAAGAGTAGCGTTGCAAGCAGGAATCTTGCAGCAGCGGATGCCGCAGCGACGGCTGCTGGAAAAATTTCCTCTCGCCGGTCACATAATCACCCTTGCGAGTGGAGCCCTTATCGCTTTCTCGCTTGCACCGTTTAATTGGTGGCCACTGGGGATTTTAAGTGTCTTTTTGTTTGTCGCTTGTATCGATGGGCAGACTACAAAAAGGACAATGTTGCGGTTCTATCTATATAACCTAGGCATGTTTGGCGTTGGGGTTTCCTGGTTTTTTGTCAGCATTAACGTTTATGGTGGCGCATCTCCCCTGTTGGCAGGTTCCCTTGTTGTAGGATTTGTGATGGCCTGGTCCCTTACAGGACTGCTTCATGGTTATCTCTATGGGAGATTCGTTGCCCAACTTCCCCTGGGTTTGCTGCTGGGATTTCCAGCGCTCTGGGTGCTCATTGAATGGTTCCGCAGCTGGTTTCTGACGGGTTTCCCCTGGTTGTTTCTGGGATATGGCCATTTGTCCTCTCCACTGGTTGGTTTTGCTCCCGTGGCGGGTGTATTTTCCTTAAGTTTCTTCGCCGTTGTCAGTGTGACTTTGCTGTATAGGTTCCTTGCGCTAAGGAAGTTCTCCTATCTGTTTATTGTAGTTGCGATCTGGCTATCCGGTTTTGGATTGTGGCAGGTGGAATTTGTTGCAGTAAAGGATCAAATCTCCGTGGTGGCGGTGCAGGGGAACATCGATCAGCATATCAAATGGCGACGCGACACTGCGATGCCAATCCTGAATACTTATACTGAACTAACAGAACCAGAATGGGGCGCCGATATTATCGTTTGGCCAGAGGCTGCAATTACTCTTTTTCGTGAAAATGCCGGATGGTTTTTGGAGGAGCTTGACCGCAAAGGCAAACAGTCCGGATCTACCATTGTATTGGGGATTCCTGATCGGGATGATGAAGGCAATTTCCTCAATACGGCGATTGCAGTTGGAGACGGGCAGGGAACTTACTACAAGCGGCGACTGGTGCCATTTGGCGAATATGTTCCCTTCGAGAACTGGCTGCGCGGCATCATTGCTTTCTTTGACCTTCCCATGTCCCACAATAGTGCCGGGAAGATGGAGCAACCTGCATTGACAGCAGGTAACTTCATGCTGTCCCTATCGATATGTTATGAGATTGTTTTTCCGGAACTGGTGCGCTCCGCGACTCCCTCTCCGGATTTGTTGGTCACCATCAGTAATGACACCTGGTTTGGCGCTTCCATTGGTCCTGCCCAGCACTTGCAAATGGCGCGGATGCGGGCGGTTGAAAATGGCCGCTATTTACTTCGTGCCACCAATAACGGCTTTACAGTGCTGGTTAATCACAAGGGCGAGATCGTGGATTCATTGCCCCAATTTGAGTCGGGAGTGCTGCGGGCGCAGGCGAACATAATGACCGGCGATACACCCTACCATCAATACGGTCAGCTGCCGGTTTTGTTCCTTTGTCTGTTTGCCTTGGGTGGACTGGTATTGGCGAGAACGCCATTGCTGACAAAGATCGAAGATAGTAAAAACTAAAAAGGGCGGCTTAGCCGCCCTTTCTGCTACAAGCAACTCAGCAATCTAGAAGGCGTACGTGACGCCGAATCGGATTTCATATCGAGATGCATCACCAATTCGTGCCTCTGCACGATCGCCTCTTTCAACATAGTTGGGGAAGTCCACTTTATCAAGGATGCCCCAGTCATCGTTGAGCAAGTTAGTGAGGTTATCAATGACCAGGAAGGCTGAGGCCTTGCCAAGTTGACCCACGGGAAACTCTTGCTCAATGCGAAAGTCAACTTTACCCCACCATGATCCACTGTGTTCGTTACGCCTGTCACCGGGTGCCAGGACGTTCGTCCTGAAGTCCAGGAACGGAGTAAACCCGTACGGGGAAATCGTGCCATTATAGGCAAAGCTGTACGGCGGACCCTCGTTATAGTGAGCGTAGAACGATATCAGTGTCCGGTTGTCGCCAAACCATTGAGCCTCCCAGTTGAACGCGGCGGTAAAGCGGTGCCTGATGTTGTAGACGGAGGTCGCCAGCGTGTCCTCCTGCGGGTCGAAGAAAGCACGGTTTTGGTAGTTGGAAAATGCTACCGAACTGGTCATCGGTTGAATCTCTTCGGCATCGTTGAAGGCATAGCCAAGCGTCCAGTCCATACCATTGTCATACGACTTTGTGAGGAAAAATGATACACCAATAGACTCATTACCCTTGTTACTATTAGTCAGCACGAAGGATGCCTCACGTACGCTGTCGTAAATGGGGTAGCCATCGGGGTTTGTGCCGACCTGTTCAAGATCGCCATGCCTTACCATTGCAGTGTCCTCTCCCTGGGTCACGAGGATATCGCCCTGCAGTATGTAGTCGTCGGGAAAAAGATAAGTGAATCCTAACGCGTATTTCCATTCAGAAGGAAGCTCAAAACTGGGGTCGAGATAGTTGATCTCAAAGTTGTCGCCGACACCACTCGCCACCGCATCAAAAAGCTCTGAAGGAATTCCATAGCCTGGTCCTGCTGGAACACCGGCCTCCACGGCCGAATAGACCACATCGGCGTCAAACAAGGACCTGGATCCGTCAGTGTATCCAAAGGAGCGTCCACGCTGGCCGAATTGAAGCACATTGTTCGCGGAGAAGTTATTGGACAACCACACATTTGGATCACCACCGGAATAGAGGCCTACGCCGCCACGGATAGTCAGTTCGCCATTATAGTAGACGTTGAAGCCCAAACGTGGTTGCAGCAACCCTTCACCGTCGAGATTGGTCGAATTTGAAAATCCGTAATCGGCTACAAAGTCAGGGTTTTCTCCAGGCTTGTCGTCGCTTGTGTACCAGTCATAACGCAGACCAGCCACCAGAGTCAGCTTGTCACCAATATTGAACTCATCCTGGATGAAAGCGGAATTGATTTCATAACCCCAATCGGCTGCTGCATCAGCCGGAATGTTTGACGGTGCATTATTGTAATAAATGGCACTAGCAAAACCGTTACGGAAGTTATCGATGCCTCTGAAGCGGATTTCGG
>JAPUGI010000064.1 GCA_027292925.1 Gammaproteobacteria bacterium | reverse complement strand
CCCTCGTCAGTCTCTCCGATAACCTGGTTTCCCCAGGTTGGATTTCTTTCCATCACGATGACGGACCCGATTGGCCAGTGATCTTTTCCATTATCTGAGTTGTACGAGGGTGTGCGACCGAAATCAGACCCAATAACAAGTGTAATTCTATCCGCGATTCCTTTTTCTTCGGCAAGGGTCCAAAGCAGGTCTATGGAATTCGTTAGATGAGCATAGAGCGGTGCATGTAGTGCATCATGATTGGTATGCGTATCGTATCCATATGTATGAAGGTCAACCGCACTGCCGATACCCGCCTCAAAAGCCGCAAGCGCTAGCTGAATCTGGCGCCTCAGGTTACTTGTTACCTCATTATTAACTGTTTCATCTTCGAAGATTGCATCGTCAGATGGTATAAAGTCTGTAAAATTTGTCAGGGAAGATTTGTTTGCGAGGGCGTTATCATAAGCGTCAAGATTATATTGAAGCCTTGGTAGGTTCGTTGGATCGGAAATCAGTCGCTGCAATCGAAGTCGCCTATACTTCCTGATACGAGCCATGTCTCCTGCACTTCTAATTGTTGTGTCTCGTGACTGGACTTCCGGCCTTAGTAGTTGACGCAAAGTTGAGACATCATCGAGTCGGCTGAATCGGATCAGGTTGGCGGTTTGAGCGAAGCCGCCGAAATTGATATAGGAAAGCGGTTGGTCTGGCGCATGCCGAGCGGCGAACATTGCGCTCAGTGACGGAAATCCTTCCGAGTTTCGACCACTCCAATTATGAAGAATGCCAGTCGAGTGTGAATTCGTTTGTGCATCCACACCATTAATGACCAGCATGTTCCCAAAATACTTATTGAAAAAATTGGTATTGTTTGCAAACGGTGCATACGGGATGTTACCGGCCGTCTGGATACCGCCATTGTTCGACCAATGTGTGATCTCACGTTCACCCGGCTGATTCACCTTGGGATCACAAAAACTGGTGACGTCCCAGCCACCATCAGCCTGCAGTAAAACCAATAGCCGGCCAGTGTATCCGGCGCTGGCAGCGTATAGCCTGCTGACCGGCAGGCTTAGGCCAGCTGCGCCCAGTAGCATTGTTTTTTTCAGGAAATCACGTCGCTTCATCTGTCCTTACTCGTGTAGATAATGAAAATCAGTCATTAGATAGATCAGCACCGATGCCCATGTATTCAACATACGGCTTGGGTCCTGGGCGTTATTGGCCACGCCATCTGGTTCAAAATGTTCAGTTAAATAGAAGTGGCAGGTCTCGTCCGGCCAGGACCAGGCCCAGAAGTTGTCTGGATTTGCGCTTCTTGCCTGCCAGGTTTCGAGCAGCAACTGGTAACTAGCCTCTAATTCCTCATCGCCGGGTTCAAGCGACTCGCCCAACAATTTCTGGTGTAGATCGATCAACTTGTTTGTAATAGCGAATGCACCGAACGATGTGCCGTTCGCTGGTTCATTGTCGTCGACGCTAACACGCAATCTTGGCGCTTCAGGTCCAGCCTGCTGACCCCAGGCAACCACATTGATCGTATAAGTGTCTGCCAGAGCAGGAGCGAAGGGGACTGTCAGAGTGCATTGACTAAAGAGATTAAAGTCATCAACCGCCTGCGTATCTGGATTCCAGTCGGGGGCTCCACAACCAATGGTCGAGCCAGGGAACTGATCCAGGTTTTCCAGTTCCAGATGCAATACCTGCACTCCTGCACCATCGACTACCGTGAGACTATCGAGGCGAAGATTACGATCATTGCCGGTATCTTCCTCATAGTAGTCATTTTCAAAATAGAGACTAATGGTCTTTCCGGATACCCCCAGGTCTCCACCAACCGAATAGGTTTGCCGAGTGGCAAATCTGGCAGGAGTCACCTCAAATGTTACCGTGAATTCCGTCGCAGGCGTTGTTGAATTATCAATACCTTCAAATAACAACCTCTCGGAATCGGGTCGATTGAAATCAACCACTACGGCAGGGCAGGCCATGGAAATGGCCTGTTTTTCAGCGACATTGGCCATCAACGGTGTCAGCGCCCTCGAGCGTTCCTTTATCCCGTTGGAGTCAATGCCGCCATAATAGATGCCGTATTGATCAACAAGGCGAGTGAACACGCCGTCGTACTGATGTATCTCTTCATTTTCGCCCCAGACCCAGCCTAGAATCTCCCGACTTTTCAGTTCCAATTCCCTGGGTGTCAGCAATCGATTCGCGCCGTAATCCTGGACTGATGCCGCGGTACCGTTACTGTTTGAATCGGCAGACCGGGTCGCCCTGAACCAGGGACTCATCATCATTTCGGTCAGTAGATCTTTACCGTTAAACGGACTGCCGCCATTAATACCAGTTGCAAACTGTGCACCCAGATCTTCTATAAACCCGTTCTGTTCCTCGAAAGCCTCAAGCAATTGCTGAAAGTTCGAATCTGCACTTGTCTCTGGCGCCAATAGATGATTTGCACCCATAAGTGCAGGCCACCAGAATTTTACAGCGGCGGTTGCGAATCTCGGATCCTCTGCAATCTGTGCAGCTGCCCAGGCAAGACTGTTATCCGGATTTGGGGCGATTTGTCCTTCGTACCCCGGCGTACGCATATCTCTGAACCAGGTGTCGCCTTCCTGATATTCGCTCGGTTCAGCATTCTCATCGAACCACCGAGGGTACTTATAAGTTTCAGGTAATGAATCCCTACCGCCCTGATCGCGATAGAATCCGATGTTGCCGTAGTTCTGGAATGTGCCTGCCACTGGGTCATGGATGGAATGGCAGACCGTGCAGGCCGGGTTATTCAACGTTGGATTGTTCATGTCTGCGAGCGCTACCGGGTCAGTGGTACGTTGTGCGGATTTTTCGATGTCCAATCCCAGAAAGTGGAAATAGGTCCAGCGTGCTCTTGCCCGATTCCGGTTGGTTTCGGTCGTTGGATAGCGATTGAGAAAAGCATGCGTATTCAAAACCCCCGCGTGCGGGTAGTCGATATAGCCGCTGTGGGATGTGACATTGGTCCCGAATTCAAAATCGAAGGTAGAGATTAGTTGATCGTCTGGAACAATTTGCCCCTGATTCCTGCCTGGTTGATAAATTTTGTGATCGTTCGTGTCGAAAACAATTCCAGAGTTAAGAATCTCTGAAGTTGTTACATTAACCATCATGTAATCGGCGGTGACTACCTCCTGGTAGGAACGGTCATTCATGACAATATATGCAATAAGCTCCAGGGGCGCACGAATAAGCCCCCAATACCATTGGCGTAGCCAGAGCTCTTTGGCATTTTCCTGCGACTGTTTTGTCGGTCGATCATTGAATTGTTTATTGGCGCCGATGGGGAAGAAACTTCCTGCATAGATATCTGACGCCTCAAAAAACAAACCATTGAAGAAAGCGTCAGTAAACAGGCGATCGTTGGCACCCGTGGTTAGAAAATTATGAAAGTTATCGCCGGTCATCAGGTTTCGAATTGACTGGCGTAGTGCAGTATCGTCAGCTGGTTTGACGGCGGCTATTTCTGCATCAGTTGGCAAGCGACCAGCAACAATCAGCGAGGCCCGGCGTAGTGTTTGTGCGGGACTCGCGAGACTGACCCCCTGCCAGAAGTCGCCCAGTGGGGTGTTGTTGCCGCCAGAAATTACCGCACCCAGCAGGCCGAGAAATGTCACCAGGTTCTGATAGTCCCGCGAGTCGGTTGACAGTTGTACGCCGCCGCCATGATCGACTCCGCGCACCTTCTGAAGAATTTCATTGCCTCGATTTTGATCCTGCCCGACATAACTCTGCAGTAGTTGGAAATTGGTGTCCTCGTGGCCACTGACCGAAGACGGGGTATAGGTCAGGGCTGAAGCAGCAGCGACTCCATTTTCAATATGACAGGCAATGCACTTGTTTTGGATGGGTGAAGCGGAGATATTTGCAGTGAAAAACGCGGTGGCGCTTGTACCAATCACTTCAATTTCGGCCGCGCGGCTGAGATTCGTCAGGAATCCCGTCGGGGTGTCCAAAAGACTTTGCACCTGCAGATCCACATCTGATGTGACTTTTAGGTGCCACTTGCCGGATCCGTCTCCGAGGGTGCCGACTAAACCCAGTCCTGCATTACCGTTCTCAAGATCCTGGGCTGTTACTGTCATGGCGTTGTTAGCAGCGATATTAAAAGTCACCACGCCACCCGGCGCAGCAGTCCCATTGTCATCGATCCCTGATATGGTCACACTCCCTTGCTGGTTTGAATTATTTACGATCCGAAGTGAACTGCGCTGATTGGCGTTACTTCCAGGATTGAAGATAAAAACATCATTAAGACCGCCTGATACAGGCGTGGTCCGGCTTAAATTAGTGAGAAAACCGTCTGGCGTTCGAATAAGGCTCATTACCTGGAATGTTGTATTAGCCCTTACAGTTAGTCGCCAACGACCTTCGCCATCACCCAGCGATCCGAGCAACCCCTTGCCCAGATTGCCACTCTCCAGGTCCTGGGCCGTCATCTGTTTCGACTCATTTGGACCGAGATTAAATATCACATCACCCTCTGGGGCGACATTGCCAAGATCATCGATCCCTGAAATGCTCATACTCGCGATTTCATTGCTGGTGTTGATAATACGCAGGAAGGTTGTTTTCGTTTCTTCACTGGCTGGATTGGCAAAATAGATCACTCGATCACCGGCAGCGTTTGCATCAACCATGCCGCTCAGATTAGTCAGGAATCCATCCGGTGTCCGGATCATGCTTATAACTTCTAAATTAAGCGAAGATGTCACCGCTAATCGCCACTTGCCTGAACCGTTATCCAGCGTACCTGACAGTCCCTTGCTGGCATTACCATTTTCAAGGTCTTGTGCGGTGATCTGTTTCGATTCGTTTGCTCCCAGTGTAAAAGTGACCCCGCCGCTTGACGCCACGCCTGCATCATCGATGCCAGTAATGCTTACTGCACCGGCGCTGGCACCCAGGTTCGCCACCCGAAGGAATGTTTGCTGTCTGTTATTGCTCGCGGGGTTAACAAAATAGACAATATTGTCATTACCTGATTTGGGGACGACATCGTTAATGCTGGTGAGAAACCCATCGGGTGTCCTTATCAGTCCTATGACCTTAATGGCCTGGTCCGAGCGAATGCGGAATTGCCATTTACCTTGTCCGTCACAAAGATTGCTGGTGAGGCCCTTGTCAGTATTACCATCTTCAATATCCTGGGCATTGATTTGTATTGACGCCTGGGCCGCAAGCGTAAAAGAGAAAGGACCTTTTTTGTTTCGACCACCGCTGTCATCAATGCCGTAGACTTCAACCGAGGCGCTAGAGTCGTTGGGGTTAACAAAGCGCAGAAAAGTCTGCTGGGTCCTGTTACTTCCCGGGTTGGCCATGATCAATCGGGTTTCCAACCCTAAAGAGGACGTTGATTCGTTTGGCGCTATCGCATTGACATCGCTGCAAGCATCAACAGGATCAGGATCAGGGTCTGGAGGTGTTACTTCATTTTCAAGGGCACCCCCGGTAACCCAGTCTCTGACTAGCTGTATTCTCGATGTGCTGAGGAATCCCGTAAGGGGCATTCGTGAGAAAAAACCGGTACCTTCAATCTTTGCGACGAGATAACTATCGGCTGGACTGCCGGGTTCGATGTAGTCAAAAGTCGACTGACCGGACCGCACATTTACAATGCTGCTGAATGACTGACCTGCCGTTAAATTAGGTGATATTGCGCCGTTATGACAGCCTGATAATGCACAGGACGGTGTAAATACCTGGCTTTGAACAGCCACCAGGTCAACCGCATTTGCAAGGTTTGCAACAGCAAGCAGTGTAATTGCAGTGGCTATGCGGTTGAATAGATGTCCACAGGGCACGAGGTCATTCCCCGGGGTTGGCTAACGCTGGCTGTAGCCAGGTCTGCAGAACCTGAAGCTACTGAATTTGGGTCCATTTTTGTCTCGGCAAATTGGATTCATCGTATACGTAATAAATAGTCTATACGGTTGTTTAGTGATGAAAAGTTGGACCCGCTAATTGGTGTGTTTTAGCGGACGTACTGGACCGTTGAAGCGACTCTTCATAATCCCATGAAATCGCCAGAAGCTATGTGAATAGGGCGTTTGAGTCCAGATCGTAGCCTAAATGTGCTAGTACTACAAAGTGATAGAGTAGAAGGAATATCCGGATGCTCAGTTTTCAGGGTTTTTGTAGCCAAATGTGGATAGAGAGCCATACCGTCGTAATCGATATAAGGCAAGTAGAGAATGAAAGATCTAGCAGGCAAGGTCGTATTCGTAACAGGAGCAGCCAGTGGAATTGGTCTCGGAATTTGCCGGGCTGCAGTCAATGCGGGTATGAAAGTAATGATGGCGGATATCGAAGCACCCGTGCTGGAGAAGGCCCATGGCCTTCTCAGCCGTGATCTTCACAAGAATGCCGCGGTGGAGAAGATCGTCTGCGATGTTTCCGACAGAAACTCTGTAGAAGAGGCTGCGCAAGCCACCATAGAACGGTTCGGCAAGGTACATCTGCTCTGCAACAACGCGGGCGTGAGCAGCGGAGGACTGGTGGAGGAATGCGATGAAGGAGATTGGAATTGGTTGATTGGTGTGAACTATCTTGGTGTTTTGCATGGTTGCCAGGCGTTTTTACCCCACATCAAAGGCCATGGTGAGGGAGGCCATATCGTCAACACTGCATCCATGGCTGGACTATTGGGCGGCATGGCAGGTTGGGGACCGTACAATTCCACCAAGTTTGCAGTCGTCGGCTTAACGGAAGTGCTACGCCAGGAAGGCAGGGAGCATGGATTCAGTGCATCTGTTCTCTGCCCGGGGGGCGTGGCGACTAACATATTTGATGCACCGCGTAATAGGCCGGACAGGTTTGGCCCCCAGGTGT
>JAPUGI010000063.1 GCA_027292925.1 Gammaproteobacteria bacterium | reverse complement strand
ATTCTATATGTATCAATAACTTAAGGTAATATGTTGGCTGTCACCCCTTCCGCCATTGGATTCTCTATAAACGTTGATATCAAAGGGTAGTGGCTAAAAAGTGAAATTCTACGTACACCTCTACGTACACTAGCCACACACAAAAACGGACCCTCATCACCACCGAGGCCGAGCGTTCCGATCCCAACACCGGCAGTCACGATTGTCGTGAAGCAAAGCAACAGTGGTATCTGCCACACACCGGAGTCTCCCTGGTATAACAGGACAACCAACTTAGAGGCATTCTCTAGCCTTGCGGCTTGTCTTGCTCACGGTGGCAGAGAAACGCGGTGAAGTCCGCTTCGGAGAATTAGCGGCGGTAATTAACTAGTAAAAGCAGTGTTCACAAGTGTCTCTAACCGGCCATCTCCGGACATCACCCATTTTGGCAACGCGTCGGTTGCCCGAATCATTTGACAGATTTCGCCCCATTTTCAGATACGAATACCGCTTTCGGCAGCATGGCATGGACGCCCTTGCGGCCATCAACCAGCTGGGTGATGCTTAAATCCACCACAATACTCATCAGCGGATACGCATCGATTACCGACAAGCCCTTTTCCGTTTCCAGATAATAGAGCATTTCACGCAAAGCTATCTTCGTTGCGGCCGTAAGATTGCGGTCGGTTCCCATCGTGATGATGTGGGTTGGTGTCTCGGCCCGGGGCCAGGTCAGTTTCATATCCTTGTGGACAATGAACTGTAACGTTCCATGCAATGAGGTTTCGATTGCGGTTTGATCCACTTCGCCGTTGCCTTGTGCAGCGTGACCGTCGCCGACCTGAAAGTTTGCCCCTTTTACGTGAACCGGTATGAACAGCGTCGTGCCTGGAATGAGTTCCTTGTTGTCAAGATTGCCGGCATGGATCCACGGCGGCTCACTTCTGATCTTGCCGACCTCTTTCGGTGGTGCAACGCCCATACTGCCGAAGAAAGGACGCAGCGGAATCTCTATCCCCGGGGCAAAGTCGGCGGTCATTTTGTCCCGGTCTAGCCTGATGGCTCTGACATTTCGAACGAATATCTCATCGGACAAAAAGCCATTATCGGTGATTCGGTTGATTCCATAAGGAATTGCCAGTTCGACCGACAGAATTCGGACCTCGAGGACGTCGCCCGGCTCGGCACCGGCGACCGCTATCGGTCCAGTCAAGACATGGGGTCCGGGGCCCCGATTGGTAACAATCTGAACGTTCTTCAATTCCTGTTCGATCTCATCAGGCGGAATGCCGATCCTTTCCAACTCGGTCGGATTGGAAGTTATCAGAGACTGCACATTGACGAAGTCGCCAGATTTTATGCGTAACACTGGCGGTGTTTCGGACCAGTAATAACCCCACACCACAGTATTGGGCGCTGGTGCCAGTATATGAGGGTTGATCTCGGAACCAACCTCCTGTGCAAAAACTTGCGAGCCAAAACAACTCAATAAACCTAACCATAAGATTAACAGGGATTTCATTTTCCTCTCCAGCTTAGAAGCGGTTCAGTCGTTGCCAACTGCTATGAATATCATACGGGAGAGCAAAAGGCTAAAAAGAGGAGTATAGGTACCACAAAGTTCTGGCGGCAGACTCAGACCCCTATTTTACTCACTAAATCTGAGATTCTACCAAGCAAATCAGTTATCCGAGGGTGACTCTCCTCAAAGTTCTCAAGAGCTAATGTACTCATCACCAGACATGAAGCTTTCTTCCAGTAACTTCTCTTCCAGCAAGGCAATAGACTGAGTAACCCCATCGTTCTGACCGCTTTGGAAGGGTTAGTGACCGATTGAAACGATCTGGCAGAATGTCGATTCGTGTCGAAAACGGCCAACAGCTGCCTCTTTGGCATTCAGACAGCACACGATTTTTCGTGGATCTACGGCAACTGCCTCTTTTCTCCATTTCAATACACTGGAGTTCGACGTAGTATCCTGGTGATTGAAAAACAAAGGAAACTGAATTGAAACATCAAGAACTGCAGCAAAGCTGGATATATGGCAACTGCACTAGAATAAGTATAGGCATCAACCTTTTTTGAGCAGGAATCGATGAAATTTAATCACATTGGTATCCCAACTACTAACCGATTCGAAGGTGAGATTGACCTACCGCATCTTAAAATAACTGTGAATGATCATCTGGATAATCCATATGGGATACAGTGGCAAAGATATTGGGAAGATGCTCCCTATCCCGATCTCGTGAAAACTATTCCGCATATTGCGTTCGAAGTGGAGGACCTTGAAGAAGCATTGTTGGATCAAAAAGTTATCATCGCACCTAATAGCCCAAGTCCAGGGGTAATCGTTGCGTTTATTGAAGTAAAAGGGGCTCCGGTAGAGCTGTTGCAAATTGATAGATCGAAACGCCCAGACCTTTAGAGGAGGCGAAATGCCTAACATGAAGTTTTTGCCGTTCCTTTCAGCCACTCGGACCACTATAAAATAGACCCTGATGTCCGCTACGGGCACTGTACGGCGAAAATTCAAGCTTTTACGACAGCCAGGAAAACGCCGCTATTGAGGGAACTGCGGAAGTAAATGGTGGGGGAAATAGACTTCGCTGCTCCTGTGCTTTCGGCCACTTAGCTGACCCGAACACGACATTTCACCACGAACGATTTGTGCCCGTTTTGTGCCCTAAGTGCTGAAAGTCCAGGACTGCTCCTGACTTCAGACCAAAGACGATGGATTAACTAAGTGCGAAAAAATC
>JAPUGI010000062.1 GCA_027292925.1 Gammaproteobacteria bacterium | reverse complement strand
CGGGTGGAAGAGGTGAGCGGGTAATGAAGGACAGTTTTACCATTGCCCTCGTTGGTAATCCCAATTGCGGTAAAACCACGCTTTTCAATCAATTGACCGGGGCTCACCAGAAAGTCGGTAACTGGCCGGGAGTCACGGTTGAGAAGAAGAGCGGCACCTTCTCCGTGCAGGGCAAATTATTTGAGATTATTGATCTTCCCGGTATCTACTCCTTGGAGCAGGAGTATCTTGGTTTAGACGAGAAAATCGCTAGAGACTACCTGGCGTCTGGAGAGATTGACCTGGTCATCAACATCGTTGATGCCAGTAATCTGCAACGCAATCTTGTCCTGACCCAGCAATTACTGGAACGAGAATTGCCAACGATTGTTGCGCTTAATATGCTGGATGTGGCACGACAGCAAGGTGTAGAAGTCGATGCCAAATCCCTCGCAGGCAAATTGATGGTTCCCGTTGCACCCATCGTTGCCTCACACGGTACCGGAGTCGACTACTTACGTGAACTTTTAATGCTAAGTCCACAGAACGTGTCTGTTAAAACACCCAAAATTGATACTGGAGAAAAATCTGCCAGCGAATTGTTGGTCAAACGCTATCATCGCGCGGAACAACTTACCCATGGTGTGGTTCAGTTGACGCCAATTGAGCACACCATCAGTGAACGTATTGATGCCTGGGTGCTGCACAAGTGGTTAGGCGTGCCGGTCTTCCTGATGATGATGTATCTCATGTTCACGGTCGCAATTAGCATGGGTGCGGTGTTTATTGATTTTTTCGAAATCCTGTTTGGCGCGATCTTTGTTGATACTACCCGCTGGTTTCTCGACGGTTTAGCAGCCCCTGATTGGATCATTGTACTGCTCGCTGATGGACTGGGTGGTGGTATTGCGTTGGTAGCTACATTTGTCCCAGTCATAGGTTTCCTCTTTCTTTGCCTATCGGTGCTGGAGGATTCGGGTTACATGTCAAGGGCAGCCTTTGTAGTTGATCGCCTGATGAGCAACCTGGGATTACCAGGGAATGCATTTGTTCCTTTGATTGTCGGCTTTGGTTGTAACGTTCCGGCGGTGATGGCGGCCAGGAGCCTTGGTCGTGACAGTGACAGGTTACTAACGATCGCCATGGCACCGTTTATGTCCTGCGGGGCACGGCTTACTGTATATGCGCTTTTTGCGGCGGCATTTTTCCCGACAAATGGCCAGAATGTGGTTTTCTTCCTGTACTTGCTGGGTATTGCGATGGCAGTCGCAACCGGGTGGATATTTCGCAAACAGATTTTTGATACTGAAACCACCCCGTCATTTCAGGAGATGCCTGCATATCATATTCCTGTTGTAAAAAATATTTTGCTAACGAGTTGGTTTAGATTGAGAAGCTTTATGTTCAGGGCAGGTAAGACAATCGTCCTTGTTGTCATTGCACTTAGCTTCTTGAATTCTATTGGTACTGATGGAAGTTTCGGCAACGAGGATAGTGAAGACTCCATGCTGGCCCATATTGGCAAGGGGATCACCCCCATGTTTGCACCCATCGGCTTAAGAGAGGAAAACTGGGCGGCCACGGTTGGATTGTTCACGGGTATCTTTGCAAAAGAAGCGGTCGTTGGAACTCTTGATGCTCTGTACAGTGGTCCGGCAGATGATGGGGACGGTAGTCTGGATCTGGTCGGTGCCATGGCCGATGCAACAATGTCTATCGTCAATAACGGTCGTGGATTGCTGGGTAATTTGCTGGATCCGCTGGGCTTGAATATCGGGGATTTATCCGACTCTACTGCCGCCGCTGAGGCTCAGGGAGTCAAGACAAGTACGCTATCCAACATGGCGCATCTATTTGGTGGACAATTTGAGGCTTTCTGTTATCTGGTGTTTGTGCTGCTGTATGCACCCTGCGTAGCGGTTCTTGGCGCGATTACCAAGGAAGCCGGTTGGCGTTGGATGGTGTTGGTATTTTCCTGGACAAGTGGTCTCGGTTATTTTACGGCAGCTGGAATTTACCAGATTGGTACTTTTACATTGCATCCGTCTTTCTCCCTGGGTTGGTTATTAGGCAGCACTCTGGTCTTTCTGCTGGTGGTGCAAAGCCTTAAGAAAATTGGCAGGAAGTTAGTTCCTGACAACCTGATCCCGCTTGTTCCTGTGACCTAGTCGTCAGCCAGTGGCTTTGTGGGGTGTGGTATTGCCAATATCATTGCTGCCGATATCAAATTGGCTATCGCCACTGTAAAGATCGCACCATCATAGTTTCCGACAACATCATGATAATATGATGTGGCGAGCGGTACTCCGGCTGTCAGCAGAAGTGAGATTAGCCAGTAACCGTAATAAATTTGGTTGGCTGGTTTCATATAAGATGAGCGAACGGGTGCATTCGGCGGTCCATCATGGACCGTGCAAACGGATGATATCAGTTACCTGCCGTATTTCAGTGAAAATAGGTAGGTTTGGTAATGCATGATGTCTTTGTGATATATGCAGGCTAGGTTAGACTTGGAAAAGAAAGAGACTGGGTTAGAAATGAAAAAGCTCCTCGGTGCGGTCGTTGCGGTGGTGTGCCTAAGTTCATTTGCTGAAACCGAATTCTGGTCCATTGGCAGCTTTAATGTGCTGGCTAACGCGGCGGCGGAAAAAAACAGAATATCCGGGATTACCGGATTGTCAGTTCAGATTGCGACATTTACTGTCGGCGATGTGAGTACCTATCGGCTGGTGATAGAAAAAGACAGTTATCCAATGGAGCAGCGGCAGAAAATCATGGATGCTGGCATTACACCCTGGACACTCTCGACAGACAACCAACACCTTAGTTTGACGGAAGAGGGAAGCGAGGAGATTGCTGACGGGCTGGACTACTTTTTGGTCGTAGGAGGGTTTCGCCAGGAGATTCTGGCAAACATGTTGCTGTCACGGTTTGAAAGCGACGGCCTCGATAGTCTGCAAATCGAGGAGGCAACGGTTGCCTCGGCTCCCTGGTACAGGGTCCTGCACGGACCTTTTGATGCACCATTTGACACCGTGTTGTCAGATCTAAGAGCGCGTGGTGTAGCTGACGTCTGGTGGGTAAAGAGAGAGCCAGAGATGGCGGTGGAAAAGGATGTGGCGATAGAACCATCAATCGCCTTAAAAACACCAATGACGGAATCGCCTCCTCTCCTTGCTTCTCAGCTGGTCAAAAAGTCACCGTTGGTGCATGAAATTTCCCTGAGCAAGCCAAAACTTAATCCTCCCAATCCCAGTGAGTCTTATTTTGATTATTGCATCAAAAAGGCTAATGCACTTGAACGAACCGTTTACTGCGAGGATGGATCCTTCAGCGGCCTGGCCATTGCTGAGAAGAATCGCAGTGGAAGGAGCGAAGGAAAAACATCCATGAGCAGTGGTGCAAAAGCCCTCGCAGAATTTTGTGCGATGCGCGCGTCCCAGGAGGAAAGAGAAAAATATTGCATTGATTAGTACCAGAGGCTCCCTGGTTCTCGCTGGACAATTAACTTCACAACAGCTGGTCAAAATGCAAAGATGAATCATTCTTACAAGTTGTTTCAATCGTGGATATAAGAACCCAACTTTCCCTGGTGCTAGTGTCAGTCTCCCTGATCAGCATGGCGCTGCTGGGAACCTTTGCATACAAAACTTCAGCGGCACTTCTGCAGGAAATTTCGGAAAGACAACTGGATGCTCTAGCGGAAAGTAAAAAGCGGGACTTACTCAAGGTCTATAAAAGTTGGCAGGAACAGATTCGCCTTGTCAGGAGTCGTGCACAACTACAAGAAAGTCTTTATCGATATCTCCGAACTGGAGATGAAGAGTCGCTTCGTAAGGTTACCAGAATTATTGAAGATGCGACTGCTGCCGTGGATGAAGTCGACAGGATTACAGTGTTTGACCTGGACGGAACGGAGGTCGCCTCTTTCGGTCGAGCCCGGCTTGAACATCAGCACCTTGTGCCTGATGAAGATGTAGGATATGTGGGTTCTTTTGCAAACGAGCCTGATGGGCTGCGGGTTGCTCTCAATACAGGTATCACTCTGGACGGACAGCTGATAGGAGGCATGGAACTAGTTGTTGACGCACAAGACATATTCAATGTTACTGGAGACTACACAGGTCTTGGTGAAACTGGTGAGACCATGGTAGTGAAGTGGAAAGATGCAACCTCAGTCATGGTTCTCAATCCGCTGAGGCATGATGAGCAAGGGAAATTTCAAGAGCAGGACTTGTCTCAGATGTCGGAGTTTGTTCGTGTTGCGTTGTCCGGTACAGAAACAATACTCACAGAGAATATTCAGGATTATCGGGGAGTCAACGTCTGGTCAGCCACACGCTTTCTTCCGGTTCTCAATTGGGGTCTCATTGTCAAAGTGGATGCAGCTGAGGAGGAAAAACGCGTTGACGTTTTGCGGGATGCGTTATTTGATATCGCGCTCGCCCTGTCTGCGATTGCCATTCTTGGTGGCGCTCTGCTGGGCTTTCAACTGGCGAAACCCATCTACGAGCTTGCACTTGTTGTAGAAAAAATGCGCCAGGGTGATGGATCCGTTCGCGCAAATACGCAAGGTGATAATGAGATTGCGTATCTTGGTGAATCAATAAATGAATTGATGGATCATTTGGAATCTGAAGCTCGAAACAAACATTCCTGATGCTGGAATTCCTTGATTTACTAAAACTTTTTGGCGGCTTCGTCTATCTTTTGATGGGAGGCGAGTTGCTCGTCAGAGGCGCGCTTGGTCTTTCCAAGCATAGCAACATACCACCGGTTGTAGTGGGCATGACGATAGTTGCCATGGGAACTTCAGCGCCTGAGCTGATGGTCTCCATCTTTTCCGCACTGTCTGGATATCCGGGCATCGCCGTCGGTAATGTTGTGGGTAGCAATATATGCAACGTGCTTCTGGTTCTCGGTGTACCAGTGCTGATTTTCCCTATTCTTACGAAACAGGAAGGTTTGGGAAAGCAGACCAGCTTGATGGTTGCAGTTTCCCTGCTTCTGATTGTGATGTGTTTTTTGGAACCCATCACCTTCCTGGATGGACTGCTCCTGGTCTTTATTCTGGTGAGTTTTCTGGTTCTCACCATGCGTGGTGCAGCAATCATGCCCGGGCTCGATGATGCAGAAGAAGAAATGGAACAAACTTTTGGCTTACCATCATATCCCAGCCATATTGCTATCCTCATAGTTCTCGGTGCAGTCGCATTGCCACTTGGTGCAAATCTGGTTGTTGAAGGCGGGGTTGGCCTGGCGAGCAGTTGGGGTGTTTCCGAGGCCGTGATTGGTCTCAGCCTTATAGCCCTCGGCACATCACTGCCTGAATTGGCAACGACCGTCATTGCTGCACTCCACAAAAGTTCAGATGTCGCGATTGGTAATGTCGTGGGGAGTAACCTATTCAACATCCTGGCGATTCTGGGTATCACGGCCTTGTTAACTGACATACCGGTGGACCCCCAATTTATGCGATTCGACCTATGGGTAATGTTTGCGGTCACTGTCATGTTATGGATTTATGTATTGGCGAAAATAAGGATAGGCAGAATTTCCGGGCTGGTGTTCCTGGCAGGATATTTTGGCTATCTGTATACGATCTACCAGTCGGTACTCTAGTTCTTTCGCGAGTGGTTGTTTTGATCCCCTTGAAGTCGTCACATGATTGAACATCGGTTTTCCAGAAAAGCGGCAATATCGCTCGTAGTAGCAAACATGATAGGCACTGGTGTGTTTACCAGTTTAGGGTTTCAACTTGTCGATATCCGGTCCGTGTTTGCATTGATGATGCTGTGGTTTGTGGGAGGCATCGCGGCATTGTGTGGTGCTTTAACCTATGCGGAGTTGGGGGCTAACCTGCCTAGATCCGGTGGCGAATACAATTTCCTGACACGTCTTTATCATCCCTCCATTGGTTTTATTTCGGGTTGGATCTCAATAACTGTGGGTTTTGCTGCGCCTATCGCCCTTGCAGCGATGACCTTTGGCGCATATTTATCTGCTTCCGTTGAAGGTGTCTCAAAGGTTCTGGCTGCGTCCTTGCTGGTAGTGGCTTTGACGGTGCTGCATTGCTTTTCACGAAAAGCCAGCGGCGGTGCCCAGATATTTCTCACCGTGATAAAAGTTTTGTTGATTTTGGTGTTCTGTATACTGGTTGTAATATTTGTAGATTCACCCCAGCCTGTAAGTGTCATTCCTACTTCTGCAGATGCAGATATTCTGTTCGGTGGTGCATTCGCTGTATCACTTATTTACGTTAATTATGCCTACACTGGATGGAATGCGGCGACCTACATCACGAGTGAACTGGATGATCCGCAACGAAGTTTACCCATGGTGCTGTTTGTTGGTACATCATTGGTCCTTGTAATCTATCTGGCTTTGAATTTCATTTTCCTCTACACAGCACCAATGGACAGCATGCAAGGCAAGATCGAAATCGGCGTGATTGTGGCAGAAACTGCTTTTGGACAGACTGGTGGCAAGGCGATGGGGATTGGACTTGCTTTATTACTGACATCGACCGTAAGTGCGATGATTATATCGGGTCCAAGGGTGTTACAGGTTATCGGTGAAGACTTCGCTGTATTTGGATTTCTCTCCTCAACGAATAAAAACGGTGTACCGACGGTAGCAATTGTATGTCTTGGCACACTGTCCGTAGTTTTTATCCTGACCGCGACCTTCGAATCCATCCTGGTCTTCTCGGGATTTATTCTTGGGGTTAATACACTGTTTACTGTAATCGGCGTTTTTGTTCTTCGATGGCGAAAGCTGAATATTGAGGGCGCTTATCGCACCTTTGGTTACCCGATTACGCCCATTATTTATCTGCTGATTACGCTATGGACTTTGAGCTACATTTTGATTAACCGCCCTGATGAAGGATGGGCTGGAATAGCAATGATAGTTACAGGATTCCTGATGTATTTTGTGTCAAAAAAGGTAGAGAGATATCAAATAGAGACTCCCTAGATCTCTGAAATTGCCTGCTGCCAGTTAGCGTATTTTGATCCGTTGCTTTTTTTGGCGTTAGAAAAACAATATGTCCGTGAGAAACAGGCTGGAGGAGCTGGAAGCCTGTCGGTTTTGGTTTAGGTGTTTGCTGCAGATAGCAGGGTATTCAGGAGAACATTGCAGCCAGCAGCGCAGTGTTCCTTTGACGCGTGCTCCATTTCGTTGTGGCTGATACCTCCTTCACAAGGGATAAAAATCATTGAGGTGGGAATGACGTATGCCATATAGGATGCATCATGCCCGGCCCCGGTAATCATTTTCCGAAAGCTGTATCCCAGATGTTGGACTGCCGCCTGCACAGTTTCAATACAATTTGCATCGAACTCCCTCGCAGGATATTGCCAGTAACCGTCCACATCAACTTCGCATTCGTTGTTGAGGGATTCGATAAAACTTCTTATCTGATTTTCCATTGCACTCAAGGTGTCGTTGCTTGGATGACGCAGATCTATCGAGAATACGACTGTACCGGGTATCGTATTTGGCGAACCGGGATAGCATTCGAACTTACCCACTGTGCCGCGTCCAGCGGGAGCATTTTCCTCAGCGACGGTTTTTACCCTGAGTGCAATTTTCGCCGCAGTCATTAATGCATCTTTTCGAAGATCCATCGGTGTCGTACCCGCGTGTGATTCGTTACCAGTAACGGTGACGTTATACCAACGAATCCCTTGCTGGTGCGTGACTACCCCAATAGTTTCATTGGCATCTTCGAGAACGGGACCTTGTTCAATATGAACTTCAAAATAGGCTTTGGCGTTGGGAGGAGTAGCTGTTTTACTGCCTTTGTAGCCAATTCTATCGAGTTCATCTTCAAACCGTAGCCCATCAGCATCAGTACAGTCGTAGATATCCTCGAGGGTAAATGCCCCAGCCAGTACACCGGAGCCTGCCATCGCTGGTTGGAACCTCGAACCCTCCTCGTTAGTCCAAACCACCACCTGGACGGGGCGTTTTGTTTCAATATCGTGATTATTTAACGTGCGAATAACTTCAAGACCTGCCAACACACCATAGACGCCGTCGAACTTCCCACCGGTTGGCTGAGTATCCAGGTGACTGCCACACATGACGGGATTTTTATCTGCTGTACCAGATCTGGTAGCGAAGATATTTCCGATTTCATCGATTTCGATTACGCAATTGGCTTCCTGGCACCAATGAACAAAGAGATCCCTTCCTTCTTTGTCCAGGTCAGTTAAAGTCAATCTGGCGCAGCCGCCTTTTGCAGTGGCGCCAATTTTTGCCATCGCCATAATAGATTGCCATAGGCGATCTTCATTGATGTGGATATCTTCTTCCATACTTGATCAGAGGTCTCTTATTCCTTGCCCGGAGGTGAGGGACTGCGGTAAGTGCGAAGGGGGTGTTCGACCTTATCCACGCCGAAATGCTTGCCTATGGTTCGTAATGTATCAGGACACCAGCAGTAACAGCGGATTCTGGTAATTTTGTTATCCAATACTTCCAATCGGTGGACTTCATTAAGACCCTCAACTCCGTTCATTGTCCTGAAACCCAGGACCAATGTTTCTCCCTCATACTCTGCGACTTCCCAGCGAGGGTTCTCACCGAACCCGGCTTCCGGCCAAACGAAATGAGCGTGTTCAAAAAAGGTGCTGCTATCGTTAAAGGAATCTAATTCCGCTCCGCCTACCAGTTCAACGGTGACATGGAGTTCGCATATCTCTCTCAAGGTATCCAGGTCGGTGTTTGCCAGGGCATCTGTAAATCGTTGCACCATCTCACGACTTGGCGCACTGAAATGTGCTTTTTTCTGGAGGTCGTTGAGTCTGTCCCTGCCTCTTTTCAGAGCGGATTTTACAGCACCAACAGTTGTTTTAAGCATGCTTGCGGTTTCATCCAGTGAAAGGTCAAGAACGTCTTTCATGACTACTGCAGCTCGTTCCTGCGGATGCAGGTTTTGCATCAGGGAACTTACAGCGTCGTCAACTTCCTTGCCCATTGACGAATCAACAACCGGGTTTGGTTCGGCGCTGCGTTCCAATTCCATGTGAGCGAATTCCCTGGCGAGACGTCGCTGCCGGTCAATCCATAGATTGGTGACTGTGCGAATAAGGTAGGCTCTTGGTTGAGTTAGATCAGCATCTATCTTGCCTAGCAGACTAAAAACCTTAATAAGCGCATCCTGCAACAAGTCCTCGCCATCCCATACATTGCCCGTTAATTTACAGCAATATCGGTGCAGGTCCGGCCGGATTGGTGCCAGTTCGTCCAGGTATTTACGCCATGGACCACGGACATTGGTTTGTACCGTAAAAGCGTCGTTACGATCGTTGTTTTTGGCGTTCATCGCACTTTCCTCCAATTCGTATTAACTAAACGAACGGGACAGGCAAAAAGATACTCAACGCTTCCGACTTTTTGGAATTTCTACAAAGTTGCCGGGCCGTTTTTCGGCATTTGCGGTCATTGCTTCCTGAATTTCCTCAATCTGCAGGTGGGTTGCGTTCCAGATGGCGATGTAGTCAAGGCCATCCGTGGTGCTGTGGTCACGAGCATAGTTGATCATTCTCTTGCAGCCATAGATTGCGAGCGGTGCTTTACTGGCAATATCCAGGGCGATTGCCATCACCGCTTGGATCATGGTTTCCTGGTCTGCAAAAACCTGGTTGATTAATCCCATTGATTTGGCTTCCCCGGCACTGACTCGACGCCCGGTATAAGCCATCTCTCGGACATAGCCCTCTGGAATGAGTTTCACCAGCCTGGGAAACGTACCCACATCCGCGGTCATGCCGATGTTGGTTTCAAATATGGTGAGAAAGGCGTCTTCAGTCGCATAACGAATATCACAAGCAGTCACTAAATCGACTCCACCCCCAATGCAGCCCCCTTGAATTGCTGCCAGTACAGGAATACGACATTTCTCGATGCAGCTAAATGATTCCTGCATATGCAGCACGTTATCGTAGAAAGCTGTACCTGCCTGCAGTTTCCGTGTTTCTTTATCTTCATCAATAGCTGGATTCGAAACAGCCCCGAATGAACTCACGTCAAGACCGGATGTAAAATGCGGACCGGTGGATGACAATACAATTACCCGGGCTTTGGATCCGTAGTCAATATCTTTGATGATTTCCGGCAGTTCTTCCCAAAATGCAGGATTCATACTATTGCGTTTCTCGGGCCGATTCAGGATAACGTGGGCAATCTTATCCTTGATACTGACTTCAAAACATTCATAGCTCATTAATGGTGTCCTATTTATTATTTTCTTGCTTCTTGAGTATCCCCAATAACATACAGTACAACAAGAGGCGTCAACTCATTCTGTCAAGTCAGTTACGAGGACCGTCACCAACTCGGCTGGTGTGATGTCAAAGTAAAAGTTCCTTGGAGAAACATGCTCCAGGTCAACACCAAGTTCAGCCGCCTCCATCTCTTCCATTTCGGTACTGGATTGCTGGCTCCTCTTGAATTGGTCCGCACAGACATAGACGGGAATGCCGTGGTAGTTAGCCGCAATAGCCATTAGGGAAGTCCCTGCTTTGTTGACCACCGAACCATCCGCCAGTATGGTATCGGCACCCAATACCACTTTCGTCACTTCCGGCATAAATATGTTGATCTGTGCCTCGGTGATATAAGTTGTCTCGATGTGTAAATCTGACAAAAACCTGGCGAGGTCTTGACCTTCATTTCCTGGCCGGGATTCTGTGACGATAACTTCAACATTCTTGTCGATCAGTTGTGATAGGATTTTTTTGATTATGGAACTGCAGCTGTGAGTCATGATGACTTCGTTTGGTGCGATTAGATCGATCATCTTTTCTGTGATCCGGTCTTGTGCCAGTCTTGCGGTTTCCGCAACATCTGCGCAGATCCGGGACAAACGTGCCTTGTAGAGCGATGGTGT
Organism: Gammaproteobacteria bacterium; assembly: GCA_027292925.1. Taxonomy (GTDB): domain Bacteria; phylum Pseudomonadota; class Gammaproteobacteria; order Pseudomonadales; family Azotimanducaceae. Next base: position 4,376 of record JAPUGI010000062.1, on the reverse strand, counting down.
GTGAATGTTTTCGGCGGCGAGTCTGTCGAAAACCTCGCCCACAACGTTCTGCAGTGAAGCCATGGATGGACGAACCTTGCTGATATCTTGAACTAGATCTTTGAAACGGGTAGCTAAAGACAGGTTGGTACTATCCATTTGCCCTACGACAACCGCAATTCCCTGCAGGGCAATAAACGCCAATTCGCTGGCGCCATGAGTGCGGTCGTCTCGTAGCTGCTCGATAAGCTCTTCTTTATTCACGTCCTATGAACCCGTGCAAAAACACGGATCCATGCTACAACATTACCAGGTTATCCTCACACCGCCGTATGCACTAAACCCGGGTGGTGAATAACCAAACACCTCTTCGTAATCTTCGTCCGTTAAGTTTTCAAGTCTCAGGGTCAATTCAACGTTGTCGTTCAGACGATAAGTACCTGATATGTTGACTAACGTGAAACCATCGAGACTAACGCGTTCCTGGAACGGAGGAAATGGCGGGAAGAAGTCATCTTCCTGGGCACCCGTGTAAATGATGGCTACATTCAGGTTTGCTTTGTTAAACGCATAATTTGCACTAACAGAACCAGAATTGTCCGGCCTTCGAACCTCGGTAATATCATTGCCAGTATTATCTGCCTGGGTTGCATCAAGATGGGTATAAGTCGCGGCCACCCCGAATCGCTCAGTTGCGTTGTAGTCAAGGCCAAGTTCAATTCCTTCCCGATTGGATTCGCCTTCGGCATTTGCAGCGGTAAAAGTGCCGCTGGGAAAATCAAAGACAAAGCCGTTGATTTCATGGTCGAGATCCGCACGGAACCAGGTTGCCGTCAGGGCCATTCGCTTATTCATCAGTGATTGGCGAAGCCCCAGCTCCCAGCTGAAGGATTCTTCAGGCCGCAGATCGGGGTTACCGGTGAACGTATCGAAGAATCCGAATCTTTCGGTGAAGGTCGGGTTTTTCACACTCTCGCCAACGGAGGCAAACAGCGTGGTTGACTCATTGGTCAGATGCCAGGCTGCGGTCGTGCGCCATGCGGTGGCATCATCGAATTCAGAATTACTGTCGTGACGGCCACTCAGTGACAGGTCCACGAGATCCCCGTCATAACGATATTCCAGCGCGATACTTTTTGTATCCGTATTGAGATTTTTATTAGGATCGCCAAAGAAAGAGGCCGCACCACGCTGTTCGTAATCTTCTTGCTCGTATTCAAGCATGCCGGTAATGATGTGATGTTCCAATACCAGATTAGCCTGGTAGCGAATCTGCCCTTTGTCGCCACGGCTTTTGTCGTCAACCTGTGATGCCGTGCTGGTGATGTTTTCAGTGGCAGTTCTTGAGAAGCTAAGCGTATGGCTCAACTTTTCGAGATCGTAGGCTAGTGACAATCCCGCATAGGTCTGGCTACTTTCGGTAAAAAATTTGGCATCAGTCGGCAGTCCCGTGTTCAAGAAATCAATATCATCAAAGTCGGTGGTGCTTTGGGTATTTCGCAGCAGGTAAGACAGGACGATGTTGTCCGCTACATCAGAGGTACCGGTGAGGTTTACTGTCGTGTTTTTGTAGCCATCATCCTCATTACCCGATCGTGAGATGTTTGTGCCGTCAGTGTTCAGATAGTCAATGGAAAGCTTTACCTGGTTCCTGGCGGTTCCGTGTTGTATGCCAAACCCGGTTCTAACTGTATTAAAAGAACCACCTTCGGCGTATCCGGAAAATTGAGTATCTATGAGGTTACCTGGCCTTGTGATGATGTTAATCACGGCTGACAAGGCGTCGCTACCCCAAATGGCACTCTGCGGTCCGCGAACAATTTCGATTCGTTCTATCTGGCTTGCCATCAAATGTGAAAAGTTGAACTCGCTCCCCTGGGAGAGGTCATTCGCTTCGACGCCATCTATGAGTACCAGCACCTGGTTGGCCTCTGCGCCGCGTACACGAACCTGGGTTATTGCGCCCAGTGCACCTTGTTGGCTGACCGATATGCCGGGAATCTCCCTCAGCAGATCGGTAAGGTTGGCCGAGTTTCGGCGTTGAATCTGTTCTTTGCTGATGATACTGATTGAACTTCCGGCATCCCCAACCTTAAGCGGTGTTCGCGAGGCTGTGACGGTGATGGTTTCCAATGCGTCTTTGTCGACATGGGCATCGGCATTAGCGGCCAGGCAAAGCCCGGCCAGGGTAATCAGAAAAAATTTCAAAATAAATCCTCCACACTCGCACCCGAGTGATTGATAGTTAGCGCGGAGTGGGAGAATGTATGAATCAAGCACACCCGCCCGCCGCGGAGTTTTGGCTAGTGGTGTGTCGGCCGGTCTCCGGGCTCACGAGTTGATGGCGGGCATCTGGTTTCTTCGCCTTCCCGTGCAAAAACACAGTGGCGTAATGAAGAAACTCACTCGTCTACCGTTGCGGGGGCAGCGCCAGCATTGGAAATTATTCAACCATTCCGCACTGGCTTCCCGTTTCATCCTCTCATCGGCTGATTTGAGGACACCTCACACTGTTAGACGGCAACCATCTTATGTGTAGAGCCTGGTGTGGTCAATGGAGATCTGTTTTACATATAGAATGTTTTGCACTGGAGATGGATTGTGGTTTCAACTACAGTGCCTTTGTTTAATAAAGTTTAGTAGATTCTGTGAAATCCATGTTAAATCCTGACCTGAATGTCGATGAACTTAAATCAAGCTACCAGGAAGATCAGCGCGTGCGGATTGACAATTTTCTTGAGCCGCTATTTGCCCAGTCAGTAGGGGAATGTATGCGAGAACATCTAACCTATGACTACATATTCTTCAGCCAGGGTAATAACTATGTGCTTTCTGAACAACAAATGTCGTCGATGGAGCTGTCGGAACGTCAAAATCTGCAGCAAGAGTTGTTGGACCTGGCGAGCCGGGGGATCGGGTTTTTTTACTCGGGTTACCGCATGGATGGCGATAACCTGTTTGAGGCGCCATCGGTTCTGCAGAATCTGTTTCAGCTGATGAATAGTGAAATGATGCTCGAATTGATTTCATCGGTGACCGGATCCGAAGATCTCAAGAGCGCTTCCGGTCAGTTTACCCGGTACACAGGTGGTCACTATTTGACCCGTCATTTGGATGATGTGACCGAAGAGAGACGCCGACTCGCTTATGTTTTAAATTTTACCCAAAACTGGCACCCTGACTGGGGTGGCCTGTTACAGTTCTATGAAAAAAGCGGTACGCCGCGGAATGCCTGGGAACCGCGGTTTAACAGCCTGTCTCTGTTTGATGTGCGTCATATCCATGCGGTGACTTATGTTGCACCACATGCTGCCTCGCCACGATATGCGTTGGCGGGTTGGTTTCGTAATTGATGTATTCACTAAAAACTAACCGAGTGCCTGATCCAGGTCTTCAATGAGATCTTCCACATTCTCAATGCCAACACTGAGTCGAATCAGCGTGTCTTCGATACCAAGGTCCTTGCGAATTTCTGCCGGGAGGCTGGCATGGGTCATGATGGCAGGGTGTTCAATCAATGATTCAACACCACCCAGGCTTTCGGCAAGGCAAAACAAATGAGTCCGTTTTAATACACGCTTGGCATCACTCAAGTCTCCTTTCACGTAAAAAGACACCATGCCTGAAAATCCATCCATCTGTTCTGCCGCCAGAACATGCTGTGGATGGGAGGGCAGACCCGGATAGAGCACTTTTTCGACCTTGTTGTGGTCTTCGAGATGCTCTGCAATCTGCATGGCGCTGGCCTGGTGGCGTTGCATCCGAACATCCAGGGTTTTGATTCCGCGGTGAGCCAGATAGCAGTCAAAGGGCGCTTGTACTGCACCGGCGGCAAACTGAATGAACCCGATTTGTTCAGCCAGATCAGAATCGTTAGTAATAACAGCGCCACCGATGACATCGCTGTGGCCATTCAGGTATTTTGTGACTGAATGCATAACGACATCGGCACCCAGGTCCAATGGTCGCTGGCAGATAGGTGTTGCGAAAGTGTTGTCTACTGCAACCCTGATGGATTTTGATTTCGCCAGATTACATATGTGTTTCAAATCGACAATTTTGAGCAGTGGATTCGTTGGTGTCTCTAACCAGATGAACTTTGTTTTCGCACCGATAGTCTGTTCAAGAATCGAATGGTTCGTCAAATCTGCAAACCGGAATTCGATATTCTGGTTCTTCAATATACGCTCGAACAACCGATGAGTGCCACCGTAGACATCATCGCAGCATACAACCTGATCGCCAGGACTCAATGTGCGAATAACCGCGTCAATCGCCGCTAATCCTGAGGAGAATGCGAAGGCATGGGTGCCGTTTTCAAGCGATGCCAGGCAGGTTTCGTAGCGTTGCCGCGTGGGATTTCCGGCTCTTGAGTAGTCAAAGCCCTTGTGTTCTCC
>JAPUGI010000061.1 GCA_027292925.1 Gammaproteobacteria bacterium | reverse complement strand
CAATGTTCATGTGCTGACCGATAGCATCGTGGAAATTAATGCTGCGGGTGTAAAAACCAAAAACGGCAAGCAGCATGATGCAGATGTCTTGATCTATGCAACCGGTTTTCTCGCCGACAAGTTTCTGTGGCCCATGGAGGTTATCGGTAAGGACGGTCTCAGCCTTCATGATCACTGGGATGGAGATCCGCGAGCCTATCTCGGTATAACAATCCCCGGATTCCCCAATCTTTTTTCCTGTTATGGCCCGAACACAAACATTGTTGTGAATGGCAGTATCGTCTTTTTTTCTGAATGCGAGGTCAGGTATATTCTTGGTTGCCTCAAATTGTTGATTGAGAAAAATAAGAAATCTATCGAATGTCGACAGGACGTCCACGATGAATTTAACCGTGAGGTCGATGCCGAGAACGACAAGATGGCCTGGGGCATTTCTCACTCGCACACATGGTACAAGAACGACAAGGGACGGGTGACCCAGAACTGGCCGTACCCCCTGGTTGAATTTTGGCAGAGAACCAGGATACCTGACGAGGCAGATTACATCCTGAACTAGGGTTCAACTTAGGAGAAAAAGGAACATGAAAAGAGTTCTTGCGCTTACGCTTACCTGGCTGATTGGCACTCTACCCGCCACCGCCGCAGTGACTGATCAGGAATTTACCGAACTGAGAGCCGCTTTACTGGCATTGACACAACGCGTACATGCCCTTGAATCCGGGAATACTGCACTGCGCACAGGCAGTGAGCATGTTGCCAGGGGGAAACCTTCATCGAGTTGGGCAGACAGCATTAAACTCAAAGGTGACCTGCGATATCGATATGAAAGTATCCATGTGGAAAATAGAGATGCCCGGGACAGGAACCGAATTCGTGCCCGCATCAAGGTGGTCGCTAAATTACCCCGGGGGGTTGAAGTAGGCTTTGGACTCGCGTCAGGCGGTGACGATGATCCCGTTTCCACCAACCAGACTCTCGGCGGCGGTGGGTCTGGTAAGAACGTCAGGCTGGATCTTGCCTATTTCAACTGGACCGCGTCGCCCAACATCAATGTCGTTGCCGGGAAATTCAGGAATATCTGGTACAGAGCTGCAAATAATGAACTGATCTGGGACTCGGACTATAACCCTGAAGGATTTGCGATGACTTTCAAAAACGGGTCATTCTTTGCCCAGGGGGGTCTTAACTGGCTGGAAAGTGATACCAATAAAAGCAACACGCGTTTTGCCTATGGCCTGCAAGGTGGTTTCAGTAGCAACATCGCTGACAACTTACTCACCATGGGAATCGGATATTACGATCTTGATGTAAAAGGTCGTGAAGTTTTCTTCGGAGACAATGATGATTTTTTTGGCAATAGCTTTGCCTGCGCTGATCCGGTAAACCTCATCGGTTGCACCTACCTGAACAGCTTTCGTGAAGCCCAGCTGTTTGCCCAACTGGAAACTCAACTCGGCGAGCTACCGCTTATTGTTTTTGGAGATTACGTAAGAAACACCGCCGCTGACAGATTTGATACAGGCTGGGCAGCCGGTTTCAAGTTAGGGAAAGCTGCTGTTCGCGGTGACTGGGAGTTTGCATACACTTTTATGGATCGTGAAGCCGATTCTGTGTTCGGTTTAACCACCGCCTCTGATCCTGCTGGCGGCGGCGCGGATAACGATGGTCACATTCTCCAGGGCGCTGTTGCCATCAGCAAAAATTGGAAGGTTGGATTCACCTACTACCAGCTAAAACGCAACGAGGATCTGGGTGTTGAAGAAGACTACAAGCGACTGCAGGTGGATACCCAGTTGAAGTTCTAGTCATGCCTACCACATACGACACCATCATCATTGGCGCCGGTATCGCTGGTGCTTCCCTTGGTGCGCAACTGGTTTCACAGGGCCGGGTCATGATCCTGGAGATGGAAAAACAGCCCGGCTACCACTCGACTGGAAGATCAGCCGCCTTTTTTGCGCCAGCCTACGGCAACAAAGTTGTTCGGGACATTACCACGGCAAGTGAGCCGTTCTTTCGCCGTCCTCCAGACAATTTCACTGATGTTGCATTACTTCACCCAAGAGAGGCTTTGTTTGTTGCGCGCCAGGACCAGTGTGAATCCATGTCCAGTCTTTTAACTAAGACCTCGCACTTGCGTGCACTGGATGCAACCAGGTTAACTGAAAAAGTACCGATTCTTGATACTAACGTACTGGTTTCCGGTGCCGTGGATAAGACCGGTGGTGACCTTGATGTGGATGCAATTTTGCAGGGGTTTCTTCGCCAATTTCGATCCGGTGGCGGTGAGCTTTGTCTCGACAGCAAGGTAGTACAATTGAAACGGACGAATGACATGTGGATTGTTCGTACCAAAAATGCTGAATATAAATCAGCCACAGTCGTGAACGCTGCAGGTGCCTGGGCAGACAGCATTGCCGAGTCGGCAGGGTTGGCAGGTCTGGGCATCAAACCCCTTAGACGTACGGTGGTTCTGGTGGATGCACCAGAAGATACTGACATTTCTGATTGGCCGCTCACCATAGACATCGACGAACAGTTTTACTTCAAACCGGATGCAGGACAGCTGCTGATATCGCCAGCCGATGAATCGCCAGAGCGTCCCTGTGATGCACAACCTGATGAACTGGATATTGCCATTGCCATCGAACGATTCCAGCAAGTGACCGTACTTCAGGTTCAAAAGATTAACCACAGCTGGGCCGGGTTAAGGAGTTTTGCACCTGACAGATCCTTTGTGACCGGTTTCGACCCGAGGTCAACGGGATTTTTCTGGCTCGCAGGACAAGGAGGATACGGCGTTCAATCCTCACCCGCACTTGCCGATATTGCCGCATATCTCCTGACTGGAAGTCACCAGCTGATGAGCAGAGAAGCAATTGAGGACCTGGTCCCGTCAATCGCTCCTGATAGATTGATTAACTAATAGGCGTTACTCTAGGTGAGGAATATTTTCTAAGGTCAATTCAACCAATCGGATCAGATCAATGAACGTAAAATCTCTGGGATATATCGGCATCGAATCAATGAACCTGGAAGCGTGGCGGACTTATTGCACAAGTTTTCTCGGGCTCATGGACGTGAGTTCGAATGCCGATGAATTGCGCTTCAGGATGGACGATATTGGCTGGCGGATCTGCATCCAGACAGGCAACAAGGAAGACCTGGTGTTTGCGGGATATGATGCACGCGACAGTGATACCTTGTCGGTAATCTGCGAGCAGTTGGCAACACTGGGATACGAGGCGTCAGAAAATAAGGAGTTGGCCAACTTAAGAAACGTCGAGACACTGTTTGTGGTTTCAGACCCGGACGGGCTACAGGTCGAGCTTTACTATGGCGCAACTGAGAGATCAGAAATACCGTTTACCTCTCCTGCGGGTGTTAGCGGTTTTATCACCGGAGAACAGGGCTTTGGCCACTTTGTCCTTTACACCAAACACGAAGATACCAAGATTCAGTTCTATACTGACGGACTGGGTTTTCGCTTGTCGGACACAATATTAATGGGCGGCAAGTTGCGGCTCACTTTTCTGCACTGCAACCCAAGGCATCATACCGTCGCCTTGGCCGCGGCCCCGATTGACAAGTACATCAATCACTTCATGGTACAGGCGAACTCCCTGGACGATGTCGGCTTCGCAAATGATCGCGCGCTTAATCTGGATATTCCTATAAGCATGGGATTAGGCTGCCACACTAACGACCGGATGGTGTCTTTTTATACTAAAACACCTTCAGGATTTGATGTTGAGTTTGGCTTCGGTGCAAGAACAGTCGATGAAAACTGGTCAGTCGCGCATCACGACACTGGCAGCGCCTGGGGACACAAACGTGTGGCTGGTTAGTTCCTGTCCGTAAACTAGAAAATTCAACCACTTAAGAAGGAACTAACCCCTTCGAAGTTCGAATCTTGACAGGAACTAGTTAACAATTCTTGAATAGCGGAAATCACCATAACCGCGTACCGGCTGCCAGACAAATCCGCGAAGTTTAGGATTTATGACGGATGCGCCATAAAATTCGAATAGCGGAATGACGGTGACCCTGGATTCAAAAAACTGTTGCACGCGATAGACCGCTTCAACTCTTTCTTGAGTTGTAATCGCATCTCGATTTTCGAAATAGAGAGCGGCCATGTCATCACCCTTGTACAATCCTTTTAACACGGTTCGGAATTCCGGATTACCCATGAAGGAAATCTGGTCCATGGGATCATCCACATCTACAGGCCATGTAGTCAGGGTCATATCCGATTCCCCTCTGCGCCATTTCTCTACCATCATCTGAGTTACTTGTGGATCAATAGCAAGCTCAATATTGAGGTGCCTACTCAGTTGTTGCTGTAGGTATTCAGCAATTCGGCGATAAAGGCCAGTATCATTAATAGTCAGGGTCATTGCCATCTCGCGGTCCATTCCGACCTCTTGTCGAGCCTTTCGCAGATGCATTTTTGCCTTGTCGATATCCACTCGATGTGGTGTCGGCGGACGAAGTTGAAGAAAACGAACATCTCCAATAGTTAACCAGTCATGGAACAAAGAATCCGCAATTCGGCTACCCGGACTCGCGACAATGCGGTTGACCATTTCATCCTTGTCGATTACATAGGCGACGGCTTTGCGCATGTTTTCGTTTGCGCTTAACATGCCATCCAGGTGACTGAACTGAATATTGAACAAATGACCTGATGGATAGGTTCGCAGCCTGTACCCCTCACGCAAGCTGTCGGGAATTGTTTCTCTATCCAGACTGGCCGCTGCAATGCCTCCTGAACGAAACAGGTTGAAAACTGTTTTCGCATCACTGCCGATATAATCGAAATGGATATTCTCAAGATGAACTCTATCTTCGCCCCAATAGTTTTCATTCTTCTTGAGGTGGATATTCTTGCCTCGTTGCCAGGCTTTGACCTGGAATGGACCATTGGCCAGATGGGTATCTGGCGATGTTCCATAGCGCTCACCCTGGGCTTCGAAGAATCGTCGGTTTACGGGATAAAAAATCGAATTAGTCATTAGCTTCAAACACCAGGCACACGGGTGTTCCAGCAAAACCTGCAATTGCCTGTCGTCAATTGTTTTCACTCCGAGAGACGTTGGCTGCATTTCGCCACGCAGTATTTTGCTGGCATTCTTAATCGGGGATGCAAGCGTGGCTGAAGGTGATCCTGTGTCAGGACTGACCAGTTGTTGCCAGGCGAAAACAAAATCATGGGCGGTTACCGGTTCGCCATTTTGCCATCTGGCTGGACGTAACCAGAAACGCATTTCCGTTGGACTAACTTCCCATCGATCCGCGACACCACCACGTAGTTTGCGACGACCGTCATAACGCATCAGCCCTTCCTGAACGTGAACCATTAGCTGGGCTGTATAACTGACGCTTTCCGCGGTTAACGAGTTGAGTGAACGTGGTTCCTGGCTTAGCGCAAGTGTGATGGTGTTCGTTTCGGCGTCGATCCCACCGATAGTGGCGGCCGTTGCTGAACTTAAGGTAAGACACATGGCTACAAAAAGACAGGCTGCTTTCATTGACTTCAAGCACTCAACAAGTGACCGAAGAGTAACATAGCGTAGATTTGATAGAATGCTGTGCCCTGGAGGAGGAAACATGAAAAACCTGGCACTGGCATTAATTACCGTCGCATTCACTTCGCTAAGCGCTGCGGGCAGTTCTATCGAGGTGCTGGGCGCGGATGAAACCAAACGTTTGAATCTGCCGTTTTCTGAAGCAGTCGCCATCGGCGATCTGCTGTTCCTTTCGGGTCAAATTGGATCCAAACCCGGTGAACTTACATTGGTCGAAGGCGGTATACAGGCAGAAACACGCCAGACAATGAAAAACATCATCGCCATTCTGGAAAAACACGGTTCCAGTGTTGATAAGCTTATTAAATGCACGATCTTTCTGGGTAATATGGATGAGTGGGGTGACATGAACATCGCCTATACCGAAGCGCTGGGAGACCACCGCCCTGCCCGTAGCGCTCTTGGCGTCAGCGGTATTGCCCTCGGCGGCAGCGTCGAGATCGAGTGCATTGCCGCACGCTGAAGCTAGCGATGCGACCAGGCGGCCATGCCGCCTTTGAGGTGAAAGCATTCTATCCCTGTTTCACGCGCTGCCAGCAGCGCCATGGCTGAGCGCTCACCGTAGGCGCAATAAAAAACAAGCCTTTTCTGTGTTCCCTTAGCCAATACTTTTAACACACCATTTTCAGCCAACGCATCATCGATATTGTTGTACTGGATATTCACAGATGATTCGATGTAACCACACTTTTCTCTTTCGGCATCTTCTCTTAAATCAACCAGAAGCGCGCCATCAGTTGCCAGCAGATCCCGCAGTTTGGCCGCTGAAAACGACCAGCCCTGCTCATCAATTTCCTGTTGCACCATGGCCACCTGCTGATTTGCAGGTATGGCAACATCCATCATCTTTGGGTTGGCCAGATTGAGGTTTTCCATCACTGCTATGAACGCCGCTTTGCCTTCTACTTGCAATCGTGGATTGTGTTGCTTCTCCTCACCGATGGTACTAACCGTGTCACCCTTATAGTCATGCCCCGGGAAGACCAGAGTATCATCGGGTAAAGTCAGCAATTTACTAATGATGGAATCATATTCCTCACTGGCGCTGCCCCCCTGGAAATCAGTCCGGCCTGTCCCCCGAATCAGGAGCGTATCACCCGTAAAGACTCTATCAGGCATTAAAAAACAGTAGGAATCATCCGTGTGGCCCGGCGTGTATAGCGCGGTAAGTGAAACGCCATCAATTGCAATTATTTCACCATCGCTAATTCGTTGGGAAACAGAATCAACTGAACTTTGCTCTCCCATGACTGTAATACAACGGGTCCTATCTCGAAGTACCGGCGCTGCCGTAATATGGTCGGCATGCACATGAGTATCGACCACCTTGACGAGTTTCAACCGCATTTCCTTAAGCAGTTTCATGTACTGATCAACTTTACAGAGGACCGGATCAATAAGGATAGCCTCACCACCGTAATCCCGAGCTAACAAATAGGTATAGGAGCAGGAGTCCTGATCAAAGAGTTGCCTGAAAAGCACACCTACACCTTAATTCCTAATTCTTTTACAGTTTCATCGCGCATAACAAATTTTTGCATTTTACCGGTTATTGTCATGGGAAATTCGTCAACCATCTTAATATGGTAGGGCACTTTGAAGTGTGTGATCTGGCCATGACAATATTCCTTTATTTCTTCAGGAGTCAGTTCATGCCCCTCCTTTACCTGTATCCAGGCACACACCTGTTCTCCGTACTTGTCATCTGGAACACCAAAGACCTGGACTTCCTGGATATGCGGATGGCTGTACAGGTATTCTTCGATTTCGCGAGGATAAATATTCTCCCCTCCCCGGATAATCATGTCCTTTATCCTGCCCGTGATTTTCACATAACCATTGCCATCCATTTCTCCCAGATCACCTGAATGCAACCACCCATCCAGGTCAATAGTTTCAGCGGTTCGCTCCGGATCGCCCCAGTATCCTTGCATCACACCATAACCTCGTGAACACACTTCTCCGGTTTCACCTACGGCAGCGGTAGATCCATCCTTCCTGATAATTTTTTGTTCCCAGTTGGTATGGGCGACACCCACTGTCGTGACCCTGGCCTCCAGCGAATCCTCAATCGCGGTCATGGTATTAATGGGACTGCATTCCGTCTGACCATAGCCAATAACGATCTCAGTCAATTCCATATCATCAATCAGCCGTCGCATGAGTTCGATGGGACAGGTCGACCCGGCAATGATACCTGTGCGTAACGCGCTCAAATCATAGTCCGCGAATGTAGGCAGATCCAACTCCGCTATAAACATGGTTGGCACACCGTGAAGCGCAGTACATTTTTCCATCGCCGCGACCCGCAAGGTTTGTTCCGGTTCAAATACTTCACCCGGAAACACCATCGTTGCGCCGTGGGCAACACAAACCAGGGTACCAAGCACCATGCCGAAACAATGGTACATGGGTACCGGAATACACAGACGATCATCAGCGCTGAGGTGCATGCTCTGACCGCCATAGAATGCATTGTTAAGAATATTGGTGTGGGTGAGGGTTGCGCCTTTAGGCGTGCCAGTTGTCCCACTGGTGAATTGAATGTTGATCGGATCGCTAGCACTCAAACTTGAGTGCAGTTCTTTCAGGCGGTCTGTCTCGGCTTGTGTGCCTAAGTCACAGACACCGCCAAAGTTGAACATGCCCGGTGAAGTCTCATCCTCCATGCGGATGACAATCTTGAGATGAGGAAATTTAGCTGACACAAGGTCACCCGGTTCGCTTGTCTTTAACTCCGGTGCCAACTCAACCAGCATGTCCAGGTACATACTGGTTTTAAAACTTGGCGCTGAAATTATGGCCTTGCACTCGACCTTGTTTAGCGCGTACTCCAGTTCATACAGACGATAAGCCGGGTTGACGCATACCATGATTGCACCGATTTTCGCCGTGGCAAATTGAGTCAATACCCATTCGTATCGATTAGGGGACCAGATACCCACCCTGTCGCCAGGTTCGATGCCGAGTCGAAGCAGGCCCGTTGCCAGTCGATTCACATGATTCACAAACTCAAAGTAGGTCCAGCGGATATCCTGGTGTGGCATCACCAGCGCCATGTGATCAGGATCCCTTGCTGCAACTTCATCGAGATGCTGCCCGATTGTGGCGTTGAGCAATGGTGCGGTACGTCCTTTAAATCGTGCTTCCGTCAGTGTCATTTTCATTACTCCCCCAGAAAAATCACAAACAATGTAGCACAACGGGCTTTACATGCAGCGTTTATTCGATGGTAAATG
>JAPUGI010000060.1 GCA_027292925.1 Gammaproteobacteria bacterium | reverse complement strand
CGGGCCGAATCGGGTGCCGGTGCGATTGCTGGTGCCTATGTCAAGAGGTACACCGATAATGCCAACATCGAGACCCTGTGCGGATTCGGCAGTTGGCAAACGAAACATGCTAGCAATGCCTCCAAACCGGGGCATTTCATTTCCTGAAAGTGGTTGGTTATAGTCACTCATCTTTAGGTCGCCTAGTGTAGTTTTTCGTCACCCTGAGCGTAGTCGAAGGGTCTCGTCGTCTAATTCCAGGGTTTTCGTGGCGTCACAATCGGAAATCTTCGTTCGAACTGATCGAACAAACCTGCCAACTGTGCCAGGGCATTCACATCACCATCGATTTCGAGTGCGCCACTTTCCATCAATTGTACTGCATCGGTCAGACCCATCATTAGGCGCTTGTAATCCATCTCGCTGATTTTCATTGTCGCAGTTGGAGACTCATGTTGTCTGCCGGAAAACGCATGTAGGACTGAGTTTTCAATCGTCAGCAATGTTGCCTCGCTATCAGTGAACTCGATATTGATATGCAGGGCAATTCCATCGGCCTTCTCGCCGTTCAGGCGAACCGCCATTGTTTGAAACAGGTTGTGCAATGGAATGGCTCTTACCATTCCTTTACTGGCGGCAAACGCAGATGATCCCTCAGGCAACCCTTCGCGTAATTCCAATGCACCGCAAAGATAGAAGTTTCGCCAGGGTCCGGATTCCGACTGGTAACCCAGTTGCTCCAGGGTGTCAGCTAATAGTGCCCTGCCTTCAAAGTGTTCCGGTTCAGCCATCACAACATGATTTAAGACTTCAGCTACCCAGCGATAGTCGCCCGCTGCAAATGAATCCTTCGCTTTGCTGACAACAGAGTCGGCACCACCCATAAATTCGAGGTAGTGGTTTGCGACCTCCACAGGTGGCAACGGGTACAAATGAGCAGGATTACCGTCAAAGTAACCAAGGTACTTGACATAGACGGCACGGGCGTTGTGGTGAACTGTTCCGTAATAATCGCGGTTGTAAAACTCCAGCCCTAACGAATCTGGCAGGGTGAGCTGTTCTGCGATTTCTTCTTTCGTAAACCCATGATTAGCCAGGCGCAATGTCTGGTCATGAATGAATTTGTACATGTCTCGTTGCTTTTTTAAGTAATCGACAACCGCATCCCTCCCCCAGATAGGCCAGTGGTGACAAGCGAATTCAACGTCCAACCGGTGTCCGAACAAATCAATAGCCTCGTTGATTTTTTCTGTCCACACCAATGCATCCCTGACCTGGGCGCCACGGGGTGTATAGACATTGTGCAGATGATGGGACGTTACTTCTGACATACACAAAGCCTTGAATTGTGGGAAGTAGAACACCATTTCTGCTGGTGCCTCGGTTCCCATGGCCATTTGGAACTCAATATCGATGCCGTCGATGTTTCGCGTTTCTCCCGTTCCGGAAATGAAGTCATTGGGGATAACAAATCCTGTTGTTCCCATTGAAAGTGCGGCACCGAGGCCGGTGGTTACAAATCCGGTTGGTGACGGCTTGAGCAGGTTGCCGTACATATAGGTCGCCCGCCGGTTCATCACGTTGCCTGCCAGGACGTTTTCCGAGAGCGACTCATCAACAAAGTCGACAGGTGCGATAACAGCAACTTCTCCAGACTCAGCCTGTTCAGTAGTGATGACGCCGAAGACACCGGCAAAATGGTCAGCATGACTGTGGGTGTGAATCACGGCGACAACAGGTCGCTCTCCCAGTTGTTCATTCGCCAGTTTGAGTCCCGCGCGGGATGTTTCCGAAGAAGTGAGAGGGTCAATAATGATCCAGCCGGTATTGCCCCTCACCAGTGTCATATTGGCAATATCAAATGACCGAATCTGGTAGATGCCGTCCACGACCTCGTAGAGTCCATGATGGCCCGCGTTCAGTTGCGCCTGGCGCCACAAAGAAGGGTTCACTGTATCCGGTGCTTCCTCTTCCAGGAAATGCATTTGTGACAGATCGAAGGCAGCCCGATGACCGTGATCATGTGCGATGGTCATTGGATCAATACTCGCGATAAAACCCCGTTTCGCATCCTCGAAACTCTGGCGGTTGGAAAAGTCGAGTTTGTCTTTGAAAGATTGCTGGACTGCCTTCGTCGTATTGGTCGCAGGCTTTGCGGCACGTAGTGTTTCCGGAAGAGGGGAATAGTCAGCCATGGCAGATCACTGGTTTATTACAGAAGGCTAAGCATATCGACTGGATTCGTTATGACAAGCCTCGCAGAGTACAAAAACCAGGGAGCCTTCTGGACCAGAGGCTCCTTAATTCGAAAGAATCGATTCCCGCTGAAACAATCTTGCGGTGACCAGTACCAGGGCCATACCGAGAACAAGGCAGGATATTGCCGAATAAAAATAGCCTATCAGTGGTACATCCTTCGCTCCCAGAACATCCACCAGCAACAGGTGCTGGCCGAGCATGGGAATGGCGAACATCCATTCCTCGGTCCTAATGGGGCTAAACATGGTATAGACAAGAGATAGGACCGGCAGAAGCGTCAACAACCCGATATAGGACTGAGCGTCCTTGAAGGATTTGGCAAAAATACCCAGTAACAGTTGCATACTTGTTACCAGGAATGCGAGCGGCAGGGTCGCGATCAGCATCAAAAAGATTTGCGGAGTCGTGACATGAAACTTCAAACCAATCTCGTCCAAAGATACTTGCGACATGGCAGCAATACAGAGTAAAAGTGTCAGGGTCATGCCCAGTGACGCAAAGATCGTGGCAGCAAGCCATTTGCCCGTAATAATCTGGTACCGTTCTACCGGGTTAATGATCAACGACTCCAAGGTTTTCCTTTCTCTTTCACCGGCCGTACTGTCTACGGCTAAGCCCATCCCTGACACGAAAGCAGCCATAATGATATAGAGTGGAATGAAGTTCAAAGCGGTTGCAGTGCGTTGTTGTTTAGTGGCGACATCAACGGTCTGGCTTATGACAACCCGCATAACTTCAGGCGATACTCCCCGGGCAATAAGCCGTAGAGAGGCAATCTCCCGGTTGTAGTCGCGAATTAAATTATGCACTCGACCTACCGTCGGTTGTGAAGCGGTACGTGAACCATCACTGACAATCTCGATAGAGATGGTTCGAAGCTCGTTCAACCTTCTCTGGTAATTACCAGGGATGATGACTACTAAATCCTGTTCCTTGTCCCTGACTGCCTGTTCCGCATCGCCGCTAAATTCCTCCAGGCGAACATCCTGTTCTTCAAGCCATTGGATAAATGCTGGTGCGTTCTGGGCGCCGACAATGGGGATTGTTATTTTTTCGGCATCCATCTTCAGTTCAATAATGGCGGTCATCATGAAATAGACGAGTACTGGTGCAAGAACCGGAAATCCAAACGCGACCAGTAGTGCCCGTTTGTCTCTTGTGGCGTCGCGGATTTCCTTGCCGAATACGATTGTAACGGGGTGCATCAAGTGGCCACTCTTTCGACCAGCGTGACAAATGCTTCTTCAAGATTGTCTTCCTCTGCCGCCGCACGAATTTCATCTGTGGTACCACTTGCCACAACCAAACCTTCTGAAATTATGACAATATGATCACACAACCTCGAGACTTCGTGCATCAGGTGACTTGAAAACAGCACTGCTATGTTTCGGTCCTTAAGTTCAGCAATCATTTCGCGAACGGTGCGGGTAGTCATGACATCAAGCCCGTTGGTAGGCTCATCAAGCAGAATGTTTGGCGGATCGTGAATCAGTGAGCGCGCAAGACAAACCTTCATGCGCTCGCCATGGGAAAATCCTTCAACCCGGCGCTCGGCAATGGTTTCCATATTCAGAATTTTGAGAAGTTCATTGGTCCGGGATTCCAACTTGTTTTCATCCATGTTGTGCAAACGCCCGAAGTAATGAATGTGCTCCCTGGCGGTTAGTCTGATGTAGAGTCCATGACTATCGGGTAGCACGCCAATTTTCTGTTGAGCGTGAAGTCTATTGGATCTGATGTCTATGCCATCAACTTGTGCGCTTCCAGCATCCTGTACCAGCAGACCATATAGAATGCGTAACGTGGTTGATTTACCTGCACCGTTCGGACCGAGGAGCCCTGTCACCTTCCCATTGTTAGCGATAAAAGACACATCCTTGACCGCCTTGACATCACCAAAGGCTTTGCTTATCGATTGCACCTCAATCACCTTGTTTTACCTCTTGTGAATTTTCTTGCGAATCTAGTGGACCCGCGTAACTCGTGAAAAACGCTGGTCTGCGAAGATTGACAGTACAACCTGCGTTGAGCTTGCGAGGATTCGGATCGTTAATAAAGTCGTTAACGACATCGGGCATACAACCGGTAGTAATCGAGCCATGACCAATGCCCGAGATAACGACATGTTCCGAATTATTGAGCGTGAGTGATGCTTCCCAGCCGTATTTGGGTGGTGTTATCGGGTCAAGTTTCCCCGAAGTTAACAGTACCGGGACGTCCGAGGATACGGGGGTAAAATACGCTTCAGGCACTGTTCCTGTGGGCCAGAATTCACAAATCGGCGCAAGGACTGTGTACAGGGCGTTGTCAAAATCCCTGGTGTCATTGGCCGAGTCTGTAAGCTTCATGTCCTCCGAGCACAATACCGAAGCCATCATTCCTGTACTCAATTCACTGCCATCCCCGGTTAAGGTGTAGGCAAGGGTCGATAGAGGCTGATAATTACCTGCGAACGCTTCTTCGATTGCTAGCGGAAGTAACCGGGAAAGCGTCCTGCTGTACATGACACCGCGGACTAACCTGTTGATGAGAAGCGGATCTACTATCCCAGTGGAGGCTTCACCAGTGCGAGGGTGAAATACAGTAACCTCCTCGGGTGCAACTTCCAGTCGGGTCACAAGCTCTCTGAAATGGTCTTCCAGATGAGGATATGCTCGCGCGCACCCAGATTGCTCATGACAATCTACCAACAACTTATCAAATGCAGCCTGCGCGTCGACGGCTACATTCTTCGGGATGGCCATCGTCAGGGGAACCACTGCATCCAGAACG
>JAPUGI010000006.1 GCA_027292925.1 Gammaproteobacteria bacterium | reverse complement strand
GGCGCATGTTGAAGAAAGGCCAAGACAGGAGTTCGCTGCCGGCATGGGAACAGTTTTACACGTTAGACCTGACAGGGTAATTGTGTCTCACGATTACTGTTAACTGGAATTGATAAAGGCTCGCGACAGAGCCTTTGGCTTTCCAGGTCTACGTAACTGAACATGGATGCTTGTGGATCGATCTCTCCGCGCATGACTGAGACTCGCTGTGGGATTTACGGTATTGTACTTTATGTCGAATTTCCAACAGGCTGCTAGACTTGAGAAGTAACTGGCAGAGAAGCGTCTGTTAGAAAACGGCCCGATTTGTGCCATATCATCGGCCGACGTACAAGTTTTAGACATTCGCTAGCAATGGTTGGGGAGCATCTGTACATGAGCTGGCTTCACAGAACCGATTCCATCGAACTCATCACTGAATGTATAGAGACACTGGGAACTCGTGATTTGTTTCAACCATTTTTTAGTTTGATCGATGCTATTTTGGGAGTCGATCAATGCATGGTGTTCATGTTCGACACCCGATCCAATATGAGTTGCCTGCTATCACGAAATTTTCAAGAGGAGAATATTGCGGCTCCGCTGGCTAAAGCCTATATAGAATCGGGTTATAAATCGGACCCGAACCTTGAAATACTATCTGGCCTCACTGTAGGTGAAACCAGGACTGTCCATCTAGAGCAATTGCTTGACTTGATGTCCGCAGAATATCGCGATCAGTTTTTTAGTCACCCCGGCCTGGCAGACAAGGTGAGTATCATGAGCTTCAATGGGAGGCACCATTTTTATGTAAACCTGTATAGAACTGCGGGTAAGCATACTTTTAGTGAGGACGGCTTGTTTAATAACCCTGCAGAGCCTCACCTTATATCCTCCCTACTAGTTCGACATTACACTTTGAATGAATCATTGAGAGCGGAAGGCCCGCTCGCTTTTCTTTCTGATCGCGAGCGCCAGGTCTGCAGGGGAATACTCGCTGGCAAAAAGATGGAGGCCATTGCAGCAGATATAGGAGTGGCGGCAAGCACTGTCATAACCTACCGTAAACGGGCCTATGAAAAGTTGGGCATTACCAGCCGCAGCGCACTCTTTGCACTTTGCCGAGATTGATAGTAGGAGCGACCATGGAAGTACCAGGACAAAATGATGAAACAGCTGCAGAAAAGAACCGATTGGAGAAATTTACCGGCCCCCACCAGATAGAAATGGAAAGCTGGATCAGCTGTGCGCCCTATGAAGGGCTACTACACATGAAAATTGTCGAAGCGGTTGACGGGAAGGCCATACTGACTATGCCCTTTCTGATGCACTTTGCTCAGGGGGCCGGGCTCATGCATGGTGGAGCCCTGATCAGCCTGGCCGATACCGCACTGGTGATGGCTATAAAAAGCATTCTGCCACCCTATACCCACTTCGCCACTACCCATGTGGAAGCTCGTTACCTGAAGCCGGTTAAACAAGGCAATGTGACCGCTCAAGCAAAGTTAACCGGCCGCCAGGATCGGGTTATAACCGGAGAAGTCAGCCTCTACAACGAGTCCGAAGAGCAGGTCCTGACTTTTACCGCGCAATTCAAAATTGCTCGGGACGCCAGGCTCAAACAAGTGACATTTTCCGATGATCGCGAGTAACTTACAGGCCTGGCATTACCAGCCTGCACTCCTAAGGCGGCAGAACATGCTCATCGTTCAAGATTGAGGTGGTACACAAACCCTTCCCCTGCTCAAGCTATTCTCTCACAGTGCTTCCCCGTAACAGGCGAACTCTTTGTCCCCCTTTATTGAGGACATACTCGCGTAACGGTTTCAAATATACTTTTACCACAACGCTGGTACGCCCAAGTTACAGTCAACACTTGTACCATGTGAAAAAGCTTAATGATGAAGAGGAGAAATCCAGTATGAAACCCGCAGGCAAGAGCGAGCTGGAATCACTGTACTTTGATTACCCCCATTTTGAATTCAAGCGGCCGCTTGAGTTGGACGGTCAGTCCACACGTCACCCGGTAGTGATCGCCGGTGCTGGCCCGGTAGGCTTGACCGCTGCACTTGAACTTGCGCGCCGTGGTATCGCCAGTGTTCTTCTGGATAAAAATGATACCCTGAATGAAGGCAGCCGAGCCATCTGCATTTCCCGCTACAGTTTTGAAACGTTGCAACAGTTGGGCTTGACCGAACCCTTTGCTAACAAGAGTCTCGGTTGGACGCACGGACGCTGTTACTACCGGAATAAGATGATCTATCGTCTGGAGATGCCGCACTCTGAAGAAGAGCGATTCTTGCCCATGTACAACATTCAACAACAGTATATTGAGCAGTTTCTGGTCGATAAGGCCTCGGAGTATCCCCAATTGATCGACATGCGCTGGCAAAGCGAAGTGGTAAGCGTCGGCAACCCGGCGCAGGGAGTGGAGCTAACCGTGAAGACCCCGGCAGGAGAATATCCGCTGCGGGCGGAATATTTACTCGCTGCCGATGGCGGCAAAAGCCCGATCCGCAAAATGCTGGGTTTGCGGATGAATGGCGACAACTTGCCAGGCAATTACGTGATCGCGGATATACGCATGGACCATGATTTTCCGACCGAACGGCGTTCGTTTTTTGAGTCTGAGGCCAATCCCAATGCTACCATTCTGATTCATAAAGAACCCGATAACATCTGGCGGGTTGATTGGCAGATACTCGACGATGAAGATCCCGGTGAAGCCATAGAGGAAAAGAATATTCGTGGCCGCATTCAAGCCATATTGGATATGATCGGCCATACCGGACCCTGGGAACTGGAATGGTGGAGCATCTACACTGCCAACACTCTGTGTCTCGACGATTACAGGCATGAACGCGTACTGTTTATCGGCGACGCTGCGCACATTGTTCCCATCTTTGGCGTACGCGGACTGAACAATGGGTTTGCCGATGCCGTCAATGCCGCCTGGAAATTGGCGTATGTGATTAACGGCGAAGCGCAGGAGAACATTCTGGACAGCTATAGCCCGGAGCGCCGTGGCGCAACACTGGATGTATTTCGCAATGCAGGCAAGAGCTCACGCTTTATGACGCCTCCTACGCGCGGTTATGAATTGATGCGCAAAGCGGTATTAGAATTATCACTGAGCCAGGAATTCACCCGCCAGTTTGCGGATCCACGTCAGGTACAGCCCTATACCTATAGCGACAGCCCGATTACCAGCTTCAAAAATCGTGATGCCGCGATGACAGATGGACCCAACGCCGGTTCCGCGGCGATCAACCGAAAGATTTCCGCTGACGACTATCTGCTTGACCACATAGGGCTCGGTTTTACGGGCCTGTACTTTAGCGATCAGGAGCGGATTCCAACTGAAACACTCGAGCTCTTCACCCAGCTCAGGGAGGCAGATAAAAATTTTACGCCACTCGTAATTTCGAGGAAAAGCCTTCACCAGGAAGGACTTGATGTTATTGAGGATACGCATGGCAATATCTTCGATGGCTATGGTGCACAGGGCGGGACTTTTTATCTGCTGCGCCCGGATCGCCATGTCACGGCACGCTGGATCTCAATTAAAACTGAAGAAGTCAGGCAAGCCTTACACACCGCGTTGGGAGGAACAAATTAATGACCGAAGTATTGGCATTTGAAGATTTCGAAAAAGTCTATGATTTAATGGCGCTGGCAATCGATGAAGCAGGCGCCGAACAGGAGGTGCTGTTTTTGAACAAGCTCTGCCTCACGTTGGCACACAACATAAAGGACGTTTCGATCATTGAGGAAGCAATTGCGATTGCCAAGTTAGACCTGCAGGCCTGATGTTCACCTAAATACCAGGCGAATATGCGGCAGCAACCTGTCCCTGTTATTTGGACTTAATGTCCTGCAAATGGAGCACTGACAAGTTAATACCCACGAAATAGAAAATTCCCAGCATGACTCCTACTATCCTGCCGCCGCGTTTTCCCAAGTCGCAAAGGCAACTTGCCTCAGAGATCGATAGTGAACTGCAGGTACCAAGCGACGACCAAGATTGAAGAGATTGAATACGGCAGCATGCACACCCAGGAACCGGTGAGCTTGCCCAGCTGGTTTGAATCGTCGCATGCCCCGCTATCTCAGCCAGTTCGGTTCGGACCTGGTTCGCAGTTCAGGTTTCCCTTCCTCCACCATTCTTCAACCCACCCCCGACCCCACCAAATCCCTCCAACACCTGCAAGGGGGGTACTATCCTCCTTTTTGGCCACAACCTCATCTCATCGGGCTGCTCTGGAAAGAACTCCACTGCATTAAACCTCACACATTGAACCCCGCCTTGCCTGTCCGGGCGGCAGGGTCAGCGTTAGACGAATGGCTGCTTCGCGCCGAGAGCGGACGGTCGCGCTGTGATAGGGTGACGGGCAGGCATCGACTCACTCCGGCTATCCTGGCGAGTGACTCTTTACGGCAGCAATGACCTAGGAGCGGACGCTCGCCACAGCCGCATAACGCTTCGCACAGCGGCGCAAAAACCGCAGCGAAGCGAAGGTTTTTGTGTCCGCCTGACGCGACTTGTTATGCTTCTGGACCCGTGCTAATGTGTGTATTGCAGAGATATATATACACATAGGAAAAACCATGAGAACTAACATCGTGATAGACGACAAATTGATGGCAGACGCCCTCAAGGCTACTGGATTAAGCACAAAGAAGGAAGCAGTGGAACAGGGGCTTAAGCTGCTAGTGCTGCAAAATCAGCAGCAGGCCATACGGAAGTTGAGAGGGAAGTTAAATTGGGAAGGCGATTTGAACGAGATGAGGGGCGCTAAGTGATACTGGTTGATACCAGTGTTTGGATTGACTATTTCAATGGGAACGACAACGACTACACAAATGCGCTAGACAATGCTCTCATCGAGGGAACAGTAGCTATTGGTGATTTGATATTCCTGGAGATACTTCAGGGGTTCAGAAGCGACAAAGACTACAACCAGGCAAAAACAACATTAGCCACTCTGGACCAGTACAAGATGTTGAATCAGAAACTGGCACTGAGGTGTGCCGACAACTACCGTTCTCTCAGAAAAAAGGGAATAACAATCAGGCGTACGAATGATGTGATTATTGCCACGTTCTGCATCGAAAACGGGCTTCCTTTACTTTTCTCGGACCGAGACTTCCTACCATTCGTGGACAATCTCGGGTTGAAATCGGCGCTTGAAGAAACATAACGTCGCCATAAAGGGCGCGCGCTGTTTGCGCGTCCCAGACCGCGCTTTCCTGTGGTCGATTTCATGGTCTTGTTATGCTGCGGATTCAGCTTCAATCTCCCAGCCTGGGAATACCAAAACAGCAGGATGACATTTTAGAGCACGAGCTAATGTTTTAGCCCGCTCCACGCCTAGGTTAACCCGGTCGCGTTCAATTGCTGAAATCGTGGACTGCGGTATACCTGCAAGGCTGGACAGTTGATTCTGACTGAGCTCTTGTAGCTCGCGCACAATCCGCACAGACTCACCAGTTGACACTAGTACACGCTGCTTGGCTTTACGAAATTCGCTCATCAGGATTTCCTCCGATAGTCATGAGGGGTTACCTCCACTACTTGAATCAACAGCCGATCTCCTTCTACTCTGTAGATCACCCAGTACTGCTGGTTCAGTCGGGAAGATCGAAATCCCTTCCACTCTCCGCGGAGTGCCTCATCTCTGAACCCCCGAATTGCTTTTAGGCCACTAGGACCAGAGATCCCTGCAATATCCTTCCATTTCTCATAGCGCTTTTGCACCTCAAGAGGAATCTTGGACAACTGCTTATCCAAGCGGCGGTGTTCGTAGATCGACCACATACTATAAAGAGTATATATATCATATTCAGTATGTCAATCGAGAAGCGGCATAACGCCTTTAGCAGCGACCGGCAGTACGCGAGTTATAACTGAATCTGGTGTTTGAGCATTTAAAAAAAGGCGGCGTATCTGGTTGATTGGAAGCTACCACACAATCAAACAACCAAAAGGATACGCCACCATGAGCAAGAATAACGTTATTGAATTTGAAGGTCGAGAAGCGA
>JAPUGI010000059.1 GCA_027292925.1 Gammaproteobacteria bacterium | reverse complement strand
CGCAAAAAAGCTAGGGAGCCTCTGATCAAGTATTCAATGTCTCTGCGTGACCTGAAGCGTGCTGCTGCTAGGCGCGACCCGCAGCTAATGGCCGTAGTCCTTAGCAAGGGGTGCAACAACGCAGAAGTGCGCTTCAGGCCGCGCCCGAAGGGGCCTTCAGAGCAGTCGCATCTTTGCGTTGGCGCCCCTTCCAATGTCCAGACATTGCTGCGGGACGCCGCCTTGACCTACGACTGCTCTGAAGGCCAGAGATATCGAATACTTGATCAGAGGCTCCCTAGAATCCAACTCGAGGAAGATCCATGAAAGCAGTCGTGATCGATGACGAAAAAAATCTTCACTGGCGGGATTTCGAGACACCTGAGCCGGGTGCCGATGAAGTTCTAATCAAGGTTCATGCAACTGCAATCAACAGGGCGGACCTGATGCAAAGGCAGGGCTTTTATCCGCCACCGCCCGGTGCAAGCCCAATTATGGGACTTGAATGTTCCGGTGAAATTGCAGCTATCGGCCAAAATGCTACCAGATTCAAGGTAGGCGACAGGGTATGTGCTTTGCTTGCAGGTGGGGGCTACGCGGAGTTTGCTGCAGTTCACGAGGGTAGTGTTCTGCCCATTCCTGGCGGAAATTCATTCGCCAATGGTGCCAGTTTACCTGAAGTATTCGCCACTGCATGGCTGAACCTGTTCATGGAAGCCAAGTTACAACCTGGAGAAAAAGTTATCCTCCACGCAGGAGCCAGTGGAGTCGGAACCGCTGCCATACAACTCTGCCGGAGTTTTGGTTCCCCTTGTTTTGTCACCGCGGGCAATGATGCAAAAATTGATGCCTGTGTTGAATTGGGCGCCGAATCCGGCTTTAACCGCCACCAGGGATCGTTTCTGGACAAAGCAAAAGAATTTGCAGGTGGAGACGGGGTAGGAGTAATCCTTGACCCAGTCGGTGGTGCTTATCTTGAAGACAACCTCAAACTGCTGGGCTTAAATGGTCGGCTCGTGTTAATTGGCCTCATGGGCGGGAGTAAGACCGAGATAGATCTCGCTGCCTTGATGATGAAGCGAATAAGGGTAATCGGCTCTACGCTTCGAGCGAGACCCATAGCTGAAAAAGCACAGGTGATGAGCCAGTTATTTGAGAAAGTCTGGCCGAAAATCGAGTCGGGGGAAATCAAACCAATAGTTGATACCGTTTTCCCGATAGAGCAGGTGGATGAAGCGCATAAACTTGTTTCAACTGATGCCACGACAGGTAAAGTAGTTCTTTCTGTTAGATAAAAAGCGTAGCATAAAAAACCCGCCTGTTTACGAGCGGGTTCTTTCGTATTAAAAAGTTGCTAACAAGTAGGGTGATGTGAGCGTTGTTAAACCTCTGCAACATCCTCCGCTTGAAAGCCTTTTTCGGTTTCGGAAATATCGAACTCGACGCGTGCTCCCTGCTTCAAAGTTCGGTAGCCTTCGCCACGAATCGAGCGAAAATGAACAAATACATCCTCCCCCTCTTCTCTTTCGATAAAGCCGAATCCTTTGGCGTCGTTGAACCATTTTACGGTTCCTGACTGTCTCTCAGACTCAGACATAGCCAATACCTCTTTATTATTGTAATGCATGGCTTTCGCGCCGATACGCCTACGCGACCCGGACTGGCGTCCCCGTCGCGGACACCGACCGAAAACATGCACAGCGACATACGCTGCAACCTGGTGAAGCGTCGAGAGCTATTAAGACACAATCTTGAAATAGTGTGCAAGGGTTTTTTATTGGAGTTATTAAAGGCTTTCTATCCTGACTTTTTGTTGCTGTAATTTTTCGACCGCAGAAGAAAGGTCAAAGAGTTTATCTTTTTCCTTCTGGACTACGTCCTGGGGCGCCTTTTCAACAAAGTCAGGGTTGTTGATTTTACCGTCCGCGCGTTTCCGTTCTTTCGATAATCGCTCAATTTCTTTTT
The DNA here is from genome assembly GCA_027292925.1 of Gammaproteobacteria bacterium. Classification (GTDB taxonomy): domain Bacteria; phylum Pseudomonadota; class Gammaproteobacteria; order Pseudomonadales; family Azotimanducaceae. The sequence continues at coordinate 6,701 of JAPUGI010000059.1, read as the reverse complement.
GCAGGCGTGAAATTTCAACCTCCTTGTCAATCAAACCGCTCATGGGAACCAGTAACTGCATCTCACCGACCAGATGCGTGGCTGCAACCGGCAAAGTCGCATCGTTCGCCAACATGGTGAGTTGTTCAGGCTTAATCAGGAAAGTGAGTAACGAGCGATAATCTTCGAGAAGCCGTTTATCGTTGTCATCACCATTGTAGAAAAGCACTGGAACCGGTTTTGATAAGGGTATATCCATTTCTCCTCGAATATTTCGAATACCGGTTACTACTTCCTTGATCCAGGTTATGTCGGTAATCGCTGCCTCGTCAATTAGGGTTTCGTCGGCTTCCGGATATTGTTTCAACATTACAGTCCTGGCGGTGCCGCGAATATCCTCAGGGATTTGTTGCCAGATCTCCTCTGTGATAAAAGGGAGGAATGGATGGGCGAGGCGTAACGTATCCTCAAGAACAGTCAACAGGGTGTGCTTTGTACCCCGCAGCTCACTCGGCCCGGCTGTGTCGGAATTCAGTACTGGCTTGCACAACTCCAGGTACCAGTCACAAAACTCGGCCCAGACAAATTCGTAGATCGCCTTTGATGCCAAATCAAAGCGATAGGTTTCCATAGCGAGATTGACGGCAGCGGCTGTTTTTTGGAATTCCGCCTTGATCCACCGGTCTGCGACTGAAAGGACCTGTTCACCATCGCCATCGAATGCTTCGGTATTCATAAAGACGAAATTCGCAGCGTTCCATAGCTTGTTACAGAAATTGCGATAGCCTTCCACCCGATTCATATCAAAACGAATGGTCCTGGCTCGCGATGCAATTGAGTAAAAAGTGAAACGCAATGGGTCAGTGCCGTATGCTCTTATACCTTCAGGAAATTCTCTTCTGGTTGCCTTTTCGATGCGGGCCGCCATACGCGGCTGCATCAGGTTGTCTGTTCTTTTTTTCACCAGATCATCAACAGAGATGCCCTCGATAATGTCCATCGGATCGAGGCCATTTCCTTTGGACTTGGACATTTTTTGCCCATCCGCGTCGGTGACTAACCCGTGGATGTATACCTTCCTGAAGGGTACCTCTCCGGTGAATTTCAACGTCATCATTATCATCTTGGAGACCCAGATACTGATGATGTCATGGCCGGTAACCATTATGTCTGTAGAGTGGAAGGTTTCCAGTTCTTCTGTTTTGTCGGGCCAGCCCAGGGTTGAGAAGGTCCAGAGTGCAGATGAAAACCAGGTGTCCAATACATCATCGTCTTGAGACAGCGCTAAATCGTCAGCAAGATCGTACTTTTCACGAACCTCCTTTTCGCTCCGCGCGACATAAATATTTCCATCGTCATCGTACCAGGCTGGGATCCTGTGCCCCCACCATTGTTGTCGGCTGATGCACCAATCCTTGATGTCTCGCATCCAGGCAAAATAGATATTCTCTGCCTGCTTCGGAATGAATTCGATGTCACCATCCTCTACGGCCTTGATGGCGGGTTCTGCAAGGGGCTTGATGTTGACGAACCACTGATCACTCAGGAATGGTTCAACAACCACGCCTGACCTTTCTCCACGAGGAACGGCCATCCTATGGTCTTCTACCTTTTCTACAAGCCCAAGTGCTTCAAGGTCAGCAGCAACTGCCTCGCGCGCGTCAAAGCGATCCATACCCTGATATTTTTCCGGCACATTTTCGCTGAGGGTCGCATCTTCATTAAAAATATTGATTAAGGGCAGATCGTGGCGGCCGCCAATGTCATAGTCGTTGAAATCATGGGCAGGGGTAATTTTCACGCAACCGGTTCCAAATTCCATATCCACATAGTGGTCAGCAATAATGGGGATAGTCCGCCCGGTCAGGGGCAGGGCAACTTGCTGACCTACAAGCTTCTTGTAACGTTCGTCATCAGGGTGGACGGCGACGGCGGTGTCACCCAACATGGTTTCAGGGCGGGTTGTGGCAACAACCATAAATTCCTGCGTCTTGCCCACAAGAGGATAACGGAAATGCCAGAGGTAACCCTGTTCTTCTTCCGACTCTACCTCCAGGTCAGAGATGGAGGTCTTTAATACAGGATCCCAGTTAACCAGCCGCTTGCCTCGATAGATTAGACCTTCTTCATGAAGACGAACAAAAACTTCAAGAACAGCCCTTGATAATCCTTCATCCAGAGTGAATCTTTCTGTTTCCCAATGCAGGGATGCGCCCAAACGACGTAGTTGTTTGGAAATGGTGCCCCCCGAATCTTCCTTCCAGCTCCACATACGTTCCAGGAACTTTTCGCGGCCCAGATCCGTGGGCTTGATTCCTTCTGCCGCGAGCTGTTCGGTAACAATCAGCTGGTTCGCGATACCAGCGTGATCGGTTCCCATCTGCCACAGAGTTTGATCACCCTTCATGCGGTGATAGCGAATCAGGGAATCCACAAGACTGTGCTGAAACGCATGTCCCATATGCAAGGCGCCTGTTACATTGGGAGGAGGGATGGCAATTGAAAACGGCTTGCCATTTCCAGACGGAGCAAAATAACCCGCTTCCTCCCACTTCTCGTACCAGGTTTGCTCGAATTCCTGTGGTTGATACTTCTTCATTGGTCCAATTCGCCGTTCGTGGTATCGGTCAGGTCATCAAGAATCGAACGTAACTGTTCGGTCAGTTCCGCACGAAGGCGCTGGGTGATCTCGGCGGAATATTCCTCGACCAATTCATCAATCATCCTCAACGCGTCAGCACGGAACTCTTCAGTTTGATTTTCAACTAAAGATTGTAAATGGGAGTCCGGGGTTTCAAACAGATCCAGCGTACCTGGATCGTAGTCCGGTCCGTGATCACCAGGTGGTTGCTTCCTGCTCGTTCTTCGAGGCCGTGGTGGGGGCTTCAGAGGAAGGCTCGAGTCGAAGACAATTTCGTTCAGCAGAGGAATCTGGGATATCTCCCTCCGGGGTGCATCCTGGGACTTTTTATCATCGTCACCCATTTTGCAGCGTCCTGGATTGCTTTATTTCATGGTATTGCAAACTGTACCCTCGATCCTTGTAGAACCGGTAGTTTTGCCTTGCCGAATTGCGGCTTTCTTCACCTAACGGAACGATTTCGGCAACCCGATCAAAACGGCTGAAGAAGTCGGGCACGCCCAACGAAAGGTTAACAAGTACTTGCTGGTGATCTTCGGGTTCAGCATTGTGACCAATCTTGATAGGTGCTTGATCGTGCCTGGACTGCAACGTGTGTGGGATAAATCGATCATCCCGAAATGACCAGAGCAGGTCATCAAGCTCAATAGATTGTGCTTCCGAATTGGTATGGACATAGATTTGAAGTCCCTGTCGATAAACCTTTTCAATCAGGCGACAGGTAAACAGCAATGGCGCCTCATCACTGTCAATTTGATAAAAGTCAATTCTGGTCATTGGCGGACAAAATCAGTTGATTAGGTCTCGTTAGCGCGATCGTTAAGGTACTGGGTCAGCAACGTAACCGGGCGACCCGTTGCACCCTTGTTCAAGCCTGCCCACTTATAGGCAGTACCAGCAATATCAAGATGTGCCCAGCGGTATTTTTTGGTATATCTGGCAAGAAAACATGCTGCGGTAATGCTTCCCGCTTCCCGGCCCCCGATATTTTGCATGTCGGCAAAAGCGCTGTTGATTTGAGTTTGGTATTCCTCCCAGATCGGCATCCTCCAAACACGATCCAGTGTATTTTCCCCCGCCTCAACCAGGTTGTCAGCTACCGCATCGTCGTTAGAGAATAAACCAGTGGCGTGGGAACCAAGGGCGATAACACATGCACCGGTGAGTGTAGCGATATCGATTACAGAGGCGGGGTTGAATTTATCAACATAGGTCAAGGCATCACACAAGACGAGTCGACCTTCTGCATCTGTATTGAGGATCTCTACCGTCTGACCAGACATGGTTTTTACAATGTCACCAGGCCGCGAAGCTTTTCCTGAAGGCATGTTTTCTGCAGCGGCGATCACTCCAACGACATTCATTGGCAGTTGTTGCCCGGCCACGGCTCTCATGGTTCCAAGCACGCTTGCCGCACCACACATGTCGTAAATCATTTCGTACATGGTGCCACCAGGCTTCAGGCTAATTCCGCCGGTATCGAAAGTAATGCCCTTGCCAACAATGACATGGGGTTTGTCTTTTGGCTTTGCACCCTTGTGTTTGATGATGATCAGTTTGCCGGGTTCATCGCTACCCTGGCTAACAGAAAGAAAGGCGCCCATGCCGTGCTTCTGCATGTCCTTTTCTTCGAGGATGGTGGTTGTAATGGAGCCGTAATCTTTCGCCAGCTGTTTTGCGGCGGTTGCAAGATAGGTAGGCGTACAAACATTCGCAGGGGTATTGGCGACGTCTTTTGCGGCAGTAATACCGTCAGTCAGTGCTTTCGCCCGGGCAATGGCAGCTGATACCTCGTTTTGATCATTCTTGTCAGTTAACTGGAAATCAATAACCTCAGTTGTTTGAGCTGATTCCGTAGGTTTGCCCTTCATCTCGGTGTAGTCGTACAAACCGGCCTCGAACTGTTCGATCATGCGGCTTGTCTTCCAGGCGAGCCCTTTTCCACCCCCTTTGGTTTCAAGTAAGCAGCAGAGCGTATTTTTGGCTGAAATCTGTTTGATTTGTTTAATCGCTGTCCGCGCTGTTGATACGAACCGTTGTGGATCGGCAGTGTCACTATTACCTAGCCCTACGAGTAGTATTCTGGGTGAATTGACATTTGGCACATCATGAAGAAGCAGGGTCTGGTTTGTTTTACCCTGAATATCACCGCGTTTCAGGACCTTTCGGATATGGCCTTTACTGGCTTTATCCAATAGCGTCGCCGTCTCCGAAAGCTGGTTGTTTTCGTAAACGCCAACAACGACACACTGCGTCCTGGTTTTTGCGGGATTCCCGGCTCTGGTGCCGTACTTCATGTGAACTCCTAAAGTATGATGGGTGTGTTAGCCTGCAATAGTTTGCAAGGCGGTGAGCTTGACGACTATCAACGTGGGCGCAACATGTTAAACAAATTGGATTGATAAATCATACAATGAAATATGCAGGCTAGAGTAGTTTGATTCTATTTAGATACTTTGCCAGGGAAGTGTTCGTCACGATGTTAGCGGTGACCAGCATCGTTCTAGTGATATCCATGGGGTGGAGATTCAGTGGTTACCTCAATCAGGCCGCCAGTGGTTTGCTTAGTAAGGATGTATTGTTTTTGTTGATGGCCTACCGGTTGCCGGGATTTCTGGAACTGATAGTACCCATCAGCTTTTTTCTCTCTATTATGCTTGTTTACGGTCGCTTTCATGTCGACAGTGAAATGGTTATTTTGGAATCCTGTGGATTGGGTCCCAATCGCTTAATAGGCATCACCTTAGTATTGAGCTTTGTTGTGGCATTGTTCACGGCCATGGTGACATTGTGGATGAAACCCGTGGGTGAAAGGCAGGTGGAACAGCTCCTTGCAGGGCAAAGAAATCTGACAGAATTCGACACCCTGGCGCCGGGTAGATTCCAGTCCCTGCGCTCGGGAAAACGAGTCACCTACGCGGAAGATTTTACTGACGAAGGTGAATTGTCCCGTGTATTTATCAATGAATATAAGGAAACGAATTTTTACGGTCCAAAAAATGTGAACACCTTGGTTTCCGAAACGGGCGAAACCCAGGTTGATGCCAATGGGAATCGGTTTCTCGTGTTGAATGATGGTTACCGCTACAGCGGCCAACCGGGCCAGAAAAATTATCAGATCATCAAATATGAAGAATATGGGCAGCTCATCGAAAGGGAAGTCTCGGAAAAGCGGGATCGACGGCAAAGAGCAAAAGATCTGGATGAGTTGCTTAACAGCACGAATGTAAAGGATATCGCAGAACTGCAGTGGCGCGCATCTGTGATTCTCATGATACCGGTGATTGCCTTGATGGCGATACCGCTCAGTAGAGTGAATCCAAGACAAGGTCGATTTACCCGTCTTGTGCCTGGAATGATTATTTGTTTTCTCTACGTCGTTTCATTAAGTAGTGCTCGATCCGGCCTTGGCAGGGGAAACCTGCCCATCGAAGCAGGTCTGTGGTGGATTCACGGCATATTCATTGTTATCACGTACATTATTTTTCGCATGGATCGACTGGGTTTACTGTTCACTCGCGTGATCGACAGATTTCGACCTGCTGCGGCGTCATGAAGCAACTGGATGTCTACCTTGGGAAAACGGTTGCTTTCACCATGTTCCTCGCAGTATTTGGCATAGTGGGGATGCTGGCCCTATTTACTTTCATTGAGCAACTGGAGGATGTCCGCAACAACTATACATTGGTGAATGTCGGGCGGTTTGTGCTGTATAGCCTGCCGAGGATGTTCTATGGTGCCATCCCTTATTCGGCGTTGATAGGTTGTATTGCGGGGTTGGGTCTGCTTGCCAACACCAGCGAGCTTATCGTTATGCGGGCTGCAGGCATATCAACCTGGTCCATCGCCTGGAGTGCAATTAAACCCGCCCTGGTGCTGGTTGCCTTCGGTCTTTTCGTCGGGGAATACATTCTGCCGGACTTTGAGAGAATTGCCCGAATTGATCGTGAGCGGGCATTGTCTGATGAGAATGAGATCACACCAGAGTTCGGTTTTTGGTACCGGGAAGGGAATGTTTATATGCACTTTGATGAAGTTGGCCAGGGTGGATTGTTAGAAGGCATCAGTCGCTTTTACTTTA
>JAPUGI010000058.1 GCA_027292925.1 Gammaproteobacteria bacterium | reverse complement strand
GGATGAACGATGGGAGAACAACAGCTGCATGATCTTTGGTCACCTGGGAGACGGCAACCTGCACGTCATCGTTGGTGTGGGCGATGATTCCACTGAAACCAAAAAAGCGGTTGAAGAAACGGTCTATAAGGGGCTCACCACGCGGGGAGGCTCGATTTCCGCTGAACACGGTATTGGCCTCCAAAAAAAGCAATACCTGTCCTGGTCGAGAAGTGAGCATGAAATAGCCCTGATGCTTAGTATCAAGAAGGCGCTTGATCCGAAGGACATCCTGAATCCTGGTAAAATTTTTGCGTGAATCGCCCAGCTTGGGCGTACGGGTCAGGGTATTTCCCTTATCTGGATCGCATCAATGCCAACGCCCGCCAATACGTCCGATATAACGACAACCTTGTCCCCTGGCAACAGGGAAGCCCGTATTTTCAGCGCATCGAAAGCGGTCTGGAGTGTTTTTTCAGGATCGTTGCTAAAGTCGGAGCGGAACGGTGACAAGTTTCGGTTTAGCATCAAACGACGCCTGGTTCGTGAATCGTTTGTAAATGCATAAATACGAGTCTGCTGGGGGTGACAGTTAGTGACATAGTCCGCCATAAATCCGCGACGGGTAATGACAACGATACCCTTGGCTTTGAGTGATTCTGCCAACTGGACGGCGGTAACAGCGAGCAGCTGTTTTTCGTTCTCACTATGCAGGTTTCTCGTGAAATTAAGTCCGGTGAAAGATTCCGTTGCCTCAGCAATTTCCACAAGTTGTTCGACACAGCGAATGGGATGCCTGCCTATCGTCGTCTCACCAGATAACATCACCGCATCGACTTCTTCATAAATAGCATTAGCCACGTCTGTTACTTCTGCCCGGGTTGGTATTGGATTTTCAATCATGGATTCCAACAGGTGGGTAGCGACGATGACTCGTTTTCCTTTTTCCGCACATAGTTGAACAATGCGCCTTTGCACGTTTGGAAGTTCTGCCACGTTGATTTCCACACCGAGATCACCACGGGCAACCATAATGCCGTCCGCTTCATCGAGAATTTCTTCGATATTCTCGACCCCAGACTGATCCTCTATTTTAGCGATGACCTTGATCTTCCTGACCTTATCTCCCATCAGTTCATTGAGGTCACGAATATCCTGCGCCTCTCGCACGAAAGATAGTGCGATGAAGTCCACCTGCTGCTCCACTGCAAAAAGGATGTCAGCTTTATCCTTTTTAGTGATGGCAGGCAGGTTGATTCGTATGCCGGGAAGGTTGACATGGCGCTTGCTCTTTAGAATGCCTCCATCGATAACCTTGCATTGCATTGTTCCGTTTTCATTTTTCTGCAGCACCTTCAGATTGATAATGCCATTGTCAACGGTAATGCGATCACCGACGCTGACGGCATCGAGAAGTTCATCGTAGTTAATGTGGATGGATGACTCTTCTACTTTTGTATCGCGGACACTGATGGAGATGACTGTGCCGTTCTTTAGTTCCAGGTCGTCAGCAATATCTCCCGTCCTGATTTCCGGCCCCTGTGTATCAATGAGGATTGCAATGGGGTAGGTTACTTTGCGATTCAAGGTTTTTATATGTTTGATTATGCGCGCAGCAGATTCATGCTCCCCATGTGACATATTTAATCGAACAATATCCATACCAGCCCCTGCAAGCTTCTCCAACATCGGGTATGAACTGGTTTTTGGACCAATGGTGCAGATAATTTTGGTCTTTCTCATGGAAATTTTTGCTGCTTGTAAAAGGTGACGAAGTGAAAGGGGCGCAATGATACTAGTCAGTTGGGAAAAGATCCATTTGCCGTTCTTCTGTAATATGATCATCGTCCTTAAATGTGACACCGATACCTAGAAGTCGTATACCTTTTCCATTACCCCGTTCCCATGCCAGCGGCATTAGTTCCAGAAATAGTGCTTTGTCCAGTTTGGTACAACTCCGTTCCATGGTAGTTTGCTGAAAATCAGAGAACTTGAGCTTGACCTGCTGGTTTCTGATAGGTCGAATGGCATGTTTGGCCAAGCGTCGTTTTAATTCATCAAACAGCTTATCCAGTGACTCAATGGCCATTTCCGGTTCCGGAATGTCCTCTGCATAGGTTCTCTCAACACTGAGACTCTTGCGCACCCAATGAGTCGTAAGTCCCCTGTTATCAATCCCCTGTGCGCGTTTGTACAGATGCTCTCCGAAGCTACCCAGCTGCCTGACGAGTTCTTCCTTACCCATGGCCCTGACATCAGCGCAGGTTTCCAGTCCAATTTTTGCCAGTCGTTTAACTGTGACGTTTCCTACCCCGGGAATTTTCTTTAGCGGCAGTTTAGAGACGAAATCTGAAATCTGTTCTGGTGTGACAACACATTGACCGTCCGGTTTGTTTTCATCACTGCAGATTTTTGCCAGAAATTTATTCGGGGCAACGCCTGCTGAAGCAGTTAGATTCAACTCGCGACGTATTGCGCAGCGGATGTCATCAGCCATCAAGGTAGCGCTACCCCGGAAAAGGGAGGTTTCTGTAACATCCAGAAACGCCTCATCAAGGCTGAGGGGTTCGATGATATCTGTATAGCGGCGAAAGATTGCCCGAATCTGCCTGGAAACAGACTGGTAATAGCTCATCCTGCCGGGGATTACCTTGAGTTTTGGACAAATTCGCATTGCGTAGGCTGTCGCCATTGCTGAATGTACGCCAAACTCCCTGGCGATATAATTGCAGGTGGAAATCACACCTCGTTTGTCAGCGGCGCCGCCGACAGCAAGGGGAATATTTTTCAAGCCCGGGTCATCACGCATTTCCACTGCTGCATAAAAACAATCCATATCGATATGGATTATTTTTCTTTGTAGCTGGTTTTCCCCGATCACTTTCCAACTTCCAAATGCCGTGAGGTATTAATTCATAACTTACCTTAACTGTCGAATTTGTCGAATCCGCTGTGCAGGCCAGGCAGCAGGTGTTTATACTCTTGTATGGAATTATCAGAGTTGCGCACTCGTTTTATCCCGGCCATAGAAGAGATTCTTGACCAGTGCAGAATTACCGATGATTTGGTCGATAAGGAAAGGTTTCAGGTTTACATGGCGACCATCTGGGGTAATGCTGTATTGGACCCTGAGAGGTCGGGCATTGGGGAAAGCGACCTAAGCGCTCTTCACGATTTCTTTAATGAAGAAATTGAAAGAGTGGTGGGGCAGGGTGCAAACGTCCTCGGGTGCTTTGATTTTATCGTCAGTAAGAAAGGTGATGAAAGTCTGGCAAGGCAAGGAACGACAAAACAGCACAAAGAATTCTTGACCTACTTTGCTCGATTAATACTCAACAAGGAAGTAGAGAAGAATAACTGACTTTTCCGGAGATGTTGTGATGCGAACGACGTTGGAGCAAAGACCTGGGATTGCCCATCATTATGTGCACAAGATACATGCGCTGGATGATACTGCTTCGTGAATGACAAGTCTTCCAACCAATCGGACGTGGTCAGCCTGTCAGCTGAAATACTTGCTGCACCGGTTGCGTACATCGTCGTCGACAATAACCTCACGTTGATTGGCGTCAATCACAAAGCAGAAAATCTGGACATTCGAGTTGGCAGTTCCGTAAATGACTATTTCGATGAAAAATCAAAAGCGTCATTCCTGCAGCTAATTGATACGTCAAATAACGGCGTGTTTGAGGGACCATGTAACCAGAAGGGAATTTTTGAGTTTCATGTTTTGCAACTTCCCGATGTTGCGCGTACAGCATTGTGGTTATTCGACGTATCAGAAATAAGGCTTGTTCAAAGCCAATTGCAGAAACTGAAGAAACCAGAACGAAAGTTTCTGCACCAAATTGGCAACCTCGTTTCAACTACCCTTGGATATGCAGAGTTGGTCGAGTTGATGCTTGAAGAAAACGTCATTCTCAACGGCGACCGGCTGGCGGCCATCAGGCGATATCAGAACGAAATTGGTACCGGGCTACGCCAGAGTGAAAACATGATTCAGCATGAAAAACGTGGAGCGATGCCTTATTTCGATAATATTACCCAGACAACTCAACACGTGCTGGTAGTACACAACGAACCAACCAGGGTGGAACTCCTGGTAGAACTGCTACAATCACAACAATACAAGGTAACCAGCTTCGTCGATACTGAAGCTGCAACCAAATTTGCCAGCCTAAATGCCAAATCGTTAAACCTGGCGGTTCTAGGCGCAGCTGATCAGCTTGCAGAATATTTACTTGAAGCAAATGCCAATCTGCAAATTCTCGTGTGTACGAGTGACCACCAGGGTTTTGAAGATAATCGCCTGCATACAATTGCTGATACCCCGCTGGACATAAATGAACTTCTTAGAACAGTGCTGGAAATGAGATCCGGTTCGCTCTGAACCCACCAATTCTATGTGGTTGGAGTACTAGTCAACCGCAGCAGATAGTGTAGGTCCAATCTGTTTGTGTATCACCAGATCAGCAACCGGATCCAGATCAGTTGCCTCATTGTTGAGGATGACCAACGTCGCGCCGTTCTGTTTGGCCATCGGGGGAAAACCGGCAGCGGGGTAAACCACCAGGGATGAACCAATGGCAATGAACATATCGCAAGCCAACGTTGCGGCCTCCGCACGTTGCATTTCTTTCACCGGCATTGCTTGACCGAATGAGATTGTTGCTTGTTTGATGATACCTTCGCACAGATCACAGTAAGGTATCTTTTCATCGGTTAAGAACGATCGCTTGATATCTTCGAGTTCATATCGATGCCCACAATCCAGGCAGGTTGCGTAGTTGGCATTGCCGTGCAATTCAATGATTTGTTCCTCCGGCACGCCGGACTTGTGATGCAACCCATCTATATTTTGCGTGATGATGTGAGTCACTTTACCGAGGCGGACCAGGTGATTGATGGCGATGTGCCCGGCATTCGGCTTAGCCGTGGCCATCTTGTCACCTCCAGAAAATTTTCGCCGCCATGATTCTCGCCGGATATCTTCTGAGGCCACAAAATCACTAAAATCGATAGGTGTATTCGTTTTCCAGATTCCGTTTGGGCCGCGAAAGTCGGGGATGCCGGATTCAGTCGAAATCCCGGCGCCTGTGAACACCACGATTTTGACGCTGGACTTAATCATTTGCCTTAAGGTAACTATTTCCTCGTCCATAAATTCCACCGGTTTTCAGAGCAAGTTTCCTACTATCATACAGAGTTCAATACCGGGCTCGTAGGTCTTGTCGCGATCCGGCTTTTACCGCACACTGATTGTTACACATGCATTATTTTTTAGCGGGTCAATATATGCAGGTAGAGTACTTCTTTGATTGTTCAAGCCCTTGGACTTACCTTGCCTATACCCGAATAGAGTCAATCTGCGATCAATACTCGGCGGAATTAGTATGGAAACCCATCCTGGTAGGAGGCGTTTTCAATACCGTAAATGCAAGCGTCTATGAACAGCGGGCTAATCCAGTACCGGTTAAATCAGACTATTACCAGAAGGATTTACGTGATTGGGCTAACTACCAGGGAATCGTCATCGGTTCTCCACCAGTTTTCCCTGTTAATTCCGTCAAAGCCATGCGTGGTTGTTTTGTGGCGCAGGAAAAGGGGCTTATTTCAGATTATGTCGGGCATGTTTTTTATAGCTACTGGACTGAACTCAGCGACATCTCGAACGATGAAGTGTTGGAAAACATACTTGAAAAGACCGGCCTTGACAGGACGGAATTTTTCCAAAAAATCACGGAACAGGCATACAAAGATAAATTACGAGCCAATACGGAAGAGCTGATCCGTCGCGGGGGTTTTGGATCACCCACCATGTTTGTGAACGAATCTGATATGTATTTCGGTAATGACCGCCTGGTCTTGCTGGAAGCCACACTTTCAAAAGGAGCGGATTGACACGATGAGCCTTTACGGGAAATACGTGCTTCCAAAGATTATGAACAGCGTCATGAAATCGCCGGACTTATCCGAGATCAGGGCGAAGCTGGTACCCGAGGCAACCGGAAACGTCCTGGAAGTCGGTATTGGTTCCGGACTAAATCTGCCTTTTTACGAGGGGAATGTGAAGATCGTTGGCGTAGACCCGTCTGTAGAACTGCAGGTATATGCGCGGGAAGTAGCGGAGCATTCCGGGGTCGACGTGGATTTCCTGAGTCAGAGTTGTGAAGAGATTCCCAGCGAGGATAACTACTTTGATTCAGTCGTGATCACCTGGACCTTGTGCTCTATTCCTGACCCGGTCCAGGCGCTGCAGGAAATTCGTCGCGTTTTGAAACCATCCGGTAAAATGATTTTTGCGGAGCATGGACTTTCTCCGGACGTAAATGTTGCCAAGTGGCAATCGCGAATCAACCCAATATGGAAAGTAATCGGTGGTGGCTGCAACCTGAATCGAAAAATAGATGAGTTGATTGTCCAGGCTGGATTCAGGTTTGATGCTTTGACTGAAGGTTATATTCCAGGCCCTAAGTTTGCCACCTATAATTTCCGCGGTATCGCCAGGCCCACTTAATAGAAGCTAATTCAATCTAATTCTATTGAAGGCACCTGGCTTGCCACTAGCAAGAAAATCAATAACCTTCGCGGCACATTGCTGCGGACTATTGCTGGCGGTGTCAACATTCACATCATAATCATCGTGGGCGTGGCAAATTTCGAAATGGCCGAGTGCTGTACCGGGAAATCGGCCTGGTCTTGCTTCTTCTCTCTTGTTTATTACTTCCATAGGGCAGCGGACCCCGACAAAGATAACTTCAAGTCCATCGAGTACGTCGAGATAGTCCTGCAGGAATTCTGATTCCAGGATAATGTCGTCAATGATGATGTTGTTACCCGATTCCGCGAACGCCCTGATCGCCCGGCGCATCCCCAGCAACATTTTCGTTCCCACTTCTCCAAACCTGATGGCGGTAAATGGTTTTTCTACATCAGTCACCGGAACCACGTTCAACCCGGCTTCCCCGGTACTGCCATGGGGAGAGTTGAGACCCCTATACTTTGCCGGTAGCCCATCCCTGAACTGATCCAGGGCGATGTGCAACCAGGGCTCATTTAGCAGTTCCTGCAAAGCATGGGCAAGGGTTGTCTTTCCTGCACTCGACGTACCATTTAGAAAAATTATCTTACCTTGCATGTCTGCCCTTAAAATGCCCACTCGAGGAGTGCAATCGTTACATAGTTAGTTGCCGTCCGTAAACCAGCTTACGAAGGAAGGGGTCGCTTAGGGAACTAACCCCTTCGATGTCTGAATCTGGATAAGAACTAGTTAGTTGCCGTCCGTAAACCAGCTTGCGAAGGAAGGGGCCGTCCAGGAACTACGAACTAGTTAGTTGCCGTCCGTAAACCCTGCCTTTAAAACAAAAGTACCAGAGCTATTCACCACAACCAGGTGTCATAATAAGTTCGATCAATCGCCCCGGGATACCCTTGCGCAAAAACAATCGCCCTTACTGGTTGAAACAGTTTTTTGACTCACTTAACAACCTGTACATCAACCACTTTATTCGTCCCCAGCTTGAAAGCTCCGGTAAGGATTTCAGGGTGATGGGTCCGCGCCATTTCCAAATCTCGGGTCCGGGGATTTCAATTGCAGACCATGTGCATGTGATGGCACTGCCAGACAAACCTGTTCGGCTTGCCGTCTACGAGGGGTTGGGACAAATCAGCATCGGTAACTATTGCATCGTGAATCCAGGTGTTCGTGTTTCTTCTGCCGATAAAATAACCATTGGCGACAGCTGTATGCTGGCCATGAACTGCTATCTGTCGGACGCGGATTGGCACGACCTGCAGCACCGGATATTTGCTCCAGGCGCAACCGCTCCAATCGTGCTGGGGAACAATGTGTGGATTGGTGATAGCGCTCTCGTATGCAAAGGCGTTTCTATCGGTGATAACAGTGTTGTTGGCGCATGGTCAGTCGTTACCAAGGACGTTCCGGCAAACGTAGTTATCGTGGGTAATCCGGCAAGGATAGTCAGGGACCTTGACCCGGATGACCTGACAACGAGGGAAGCGTTGTTCGATGGTCCCACTCCGTACGAACTGTTTGAGGCTAATTTTTTCCGTGAGCGGCTATCCGGTAATTCTTTTTTGCGCTGGTTGAAGACTTTAATTGCGCCTGGTAGTTCTGACTAGGTCGTCAAATCGGATGATGGCGCCAAATCAAGCACAGTGAAGGGCTGAAGTTCTTCAAGATGATTTGGAAAACTCAACGCAAAGGTCCAGAACCCGCTGTACGTCATCCGTGGAAATATCCCGGTGTGTGACCCAGCGTTGCCCCGAGACTGTGACGCCGTGTTGTGCCAGCCAGGCTTTTAACGCCGAAAAACGTGTTTTTGGCAGGTCCAGCATCACCATGTTTGTCTGCGGTTCCTCTTTTATATTAAATCCAGCCAGGTTGCGGATACTATCTGCAAGGAATAGGGCGTTTGCGTGGTCTTCCTGCAGACGTTCAACATTGTTTTCAAGCGCATAAATACCCGCTGCAGCAAGAATGCCTGCCTGGCGCATGCCACCCCCGACCATTTTTCGAAGGCGTCGAGCCTTGTCTATAGTGATCTGATCGCCAACCAATACTGACCCAACGGGCGCCGCAAGTCCTTTCGACAGGCATATAGAAACAGTATCAAAATACTCACATATCTCTTTGATACTTATAGATAATTTTACTGCCGCATTAAATGCACGGGCGCCATCCAGGTGTTTTCTCAGGCCGTATTTATCTGCCAGCCTGGAATAGTCGGCAAGATAGGCCATTGCCAACACTCTACCTGCCTGGGTGTTCTCCAGGCAGAGTAGTTTTGTTTTTGCAAAGTGGAAATCATCCGGCTTGATTGTGGCTGCCACCTGATCGAGATCCAGTTCTCCCAGATTGTTGAACGGCAGGGGTTGTGGCTGTATACCGCCTAATACAGCAGCACCACCCGCTTCGAACCGATAGGTGTGGGCTTCTTGTCCTGCTATATATTCCTCGCCACGGTCACATTGGCTGAGCAACGCCAGCAGGTTACTTTGCGTGCCGCTAGAGACAAAGAGTGCAGATTCCTTACCGGTGAGCTCAGCGGCCAACGCCTCCAGTGCATTGACTGTAGGGTCTTCACCGTAGACGTCATCTCCCAGAGGTGCATCAACCATTGCCTGGCGCATTTCCGGACTGGGCAACGTCACGGTATCACTTCTTAGATCAATCAATTTGATAACATCCTATTAGCCTAGAATCTGCAAAGTATTTAATATTTATCAATAAGATACTGCAACTATTTACTGTTGAGTATTAAACATGGATTGCATTGACTTTGTCCATGTTGATCGCTAATGTTTTCTGCAGGTGATGATAGACGCCTGCCACCCACATGAGCAAAGCCCAAAGCGCTATCGTGGCCTGAATCCAAGACCCAAATCTTGTTTTATATCGCTCGCAACCCGAGGTTGGCATGTCTGTCAAGGAAATTAACGCCAGATCCATCCGACAAATCAAGCGGCATGCACGATTGTTGTCGAAATCTATGCACCAGAAGACCTATATGCAATACCTCGACCAGGTGGCACGTGAACGACTCGGCGTACGTCATTATCATGAAGCGCAGGTTCGCGCCGGGAAAATAACGCCGGAGCGTGTCCTGCGGGTCTCCCCGATGACTTTCTACCAGCAGGCGTTTCCGGAGTACTACCTGGAGTTTTAAATGTATACCGGCATCGTCCAAGAACAGTTACCTATCTCAGGCATTGTTAAAAAAGATGGCTTGACCACCTTCTCATTGGAATTTCCCGAGCAACTTATGGAAGGGCTCGAAACCGGTGCAAGTATTGCGGTAAACGGGGTTTGTTTTACGGTGACCGATATCAGCGGCAGCAAAGTCAGTTTTGATGCCATTCAGGAATCACTGGCATTGTCCAATATCAAGTACCTCGAAAAGGGGTCCATGGTAAATGTTGAACGATCCGCAAAGCAGGATGCAGAGATAGGTGGTCATATACTATCTGGACATGTGATGAATACTGCCACAGTTAGTTGTATCGAGGTCAGTGAAAACAACTGCAGGCTGACCCTGGCGGGGGACAGCACCTGGCTGAAGTACGTCTTCGACAAGGGTTTCCTCGGGGTCAATGGCGCAAGTCTGACCGTGGCCAAACTAGACCGTGAAGCGAGTAGTTTTTGTATCAACCTGATCCCGGAAACGCTGAAGCGCACTAATTTCTCCCTGCTGAACGTGGGAGATGAGGTGAATATTGAAATCGAGTCCCAAACCCAGGTTATTGTAGACACCGTCGAACGCGTACTGGCTGAGCGGCATCAATGAGAAAAGCAGTCGATGATCTTGAGATCATCGCCAATTGCTTTATGATGCCGCCGTTTCCCCGAGTCAACTGGGTTTCAGGATAAGAAACATGGTGCCCCTCAGGCTGTTTGATACCTACGAACGCAAGATACGCGAGTTCAAGCCTCTTAAACCCGGCGAGGTGGGCCTCTATGCGTGCGGACCGACGGTCTACAACTATGCCCATATAGGAAACCTCAGGACCTACGTGTTTGAAGACATACTGCGCCGAGTACTCGAATTTAACGGCTTTGAAGTAAACCATGTGGTTAATATCACTGATGTTGGTCACCTGACGTCCGATGCAGATACTGGCGAAGACAAGATGGAAGTCGGCGCTCGTCGCACCGGGATGACGGCATGGGAGTTGGCGGACTTCTATGGCGATGCATTCAAACATGATCTTGAGCGACTTAATGCGCGCCCGCCCGTCACCTGGTGCAAAGCAACCGACCATATCGAAGAGCAAATTGAATTTGTCCAGGATCTGGAAAACAAGGGATACACGTACCGAACCAACGATGGCATCTATTTCAACTCGCGTAAGCTGAATAATTACGGATATCTTGCCCGCCTTGATGTCGAGGGATTGCAGGCAGGCGCCAGGGTGGAGCTGGGTGAACGCCAGTATGTCACTGACTTTGCGCTGTGGAAGTTCTCTGACCCTGCCAAGAAGCGACAAATGGAATGGGATAGCCCCTGGGGAACCGGATTTCCTGGCTGGCATATTGAATGTTCGGCCATGTCCGCCAAATACCTGGGAGATCTTTTTGATATCCACTGTGGCGGTGAAGACCATATCCCCATCCATCACACCAACGAAATTGCGCAGACTGAAGCCAGCAAGGGAACCAGGCTCGCCAACTTCTGGATGCATGGATACTTTCTGCAATTCGACAACGCCAAAATGGCAAAATCCAGTGAGGATTTTATACGCCTTGAGACACTGGTCGAAGAAGGCTTTTCTACACTTGATTATCGCTATTATTGCCTCACTGCCCACTATCGCAGCCAGATGTCATTCAGTCTGGAAAGTCTCCAGGCAAGTAGCGTCGCGCTGGCAAGGCTGCGGCAGTCCGCGTACGAATGGGGAGAGCCTGGTGAGATTTCGAATGAATATCTAGAACGCTTTGTCTCCTATATCAACGATGACCTCAACATGCCAAGAGCGCTGGCTGTGGCGTGGGAGATGATTCGATCTGATGTAGCTGACGATGTTAAGAAAGCGACGCTACTGAAATTTGATGATGTATTGGGTTTGGATATTGCGACCTGGCATCCAGATGAGATAGAGATTCCAGAAGATGTAATGGGCCTGGTGGAAGACCGTGAACGTGCGCGTCGAGAGAAGAATTGGCAGCGTGCAGATGAGTTGCGCGACGCGATAGCCAAATATGGTTACATTATCGAGGATACGGGAAAAGGGCCAAAACTGTCACGTTGACCCTTACGCTTGTCGTTCTCTCCATTCCTGGATGTCCGTGGCGGCACTGCCCAATAGTTTGACGCCCAGCTTGAAACTGCCGGGCCGATCTTCAATGACCCAGCGAACTTCACTCGAGAGAAAGAATTTGCCCGTGCCTGCACTGTCATCTACCCAGAGGTCGATGACGCATCCGACAGGAATGTGCTGATCGGAAGCAATCTTCAGGCCATTTTCCGAGGCATCCAACGCACTGCTGGATATAGTCGTTCCCACCAGGCGCTGTTCCTCAGATTGAACAATTTGCAGAAACAACCTGTCACTGCTCTCCCGGCGGAGTTCACGACGCCGCTCATGATGGTCATTAGCATGTGATTTAACGGGCTGTTTTCCACGCCTGTTCCTCGCGCTCGCGAGGTTAATAATCTTTGATAAAAGGAGCGATGTCGTCATATCGGCTCTCGCAAATACTAGTTTGTCTGGAGAATACTAAAGCTACAATCGTGCCAACTCTGCTTTTTTGGAATAATCCTTAATATTCAGTAGGTTAACGGTTTCAACAGCCCTGCCGTTTGAGTATAATCCCGTGACCCATTTTGGCAACCTAAGACCAAGAGTGACACAATTTATCCCCCGGTTGTTCTGCAAGTTCGTATCCATGTAAGGAGATCATCATCAGGAAGAACCGGTTTTTCAGTTCTATCGTAACACGCCAACAACAGCTTAATTCATTGCTTTGCATCGGCCTGGATCCGGACCCCGGCCGATTTCCACTAAAAATCAGCCGGGAAAAAGAACCGATCTTCACGTTTAACAAGGCCGTCATTGATGCGACCGTGGACCTGGCCTGTTGTTACAAACCCCAAATTGCCCACTACGCTGCTTCCGCAGCAGAGCGGGAACTGGAAAAAACCATCACCTACATCAAGGACCTCGGTGTACCCGTGATATTGGATGCGAAGCGTGGTGACGTGGGTAGTACAGCAGAAAAGTATGCGACTGAGGCGTTTGAGCGGTACGGGGCAGACGCAGTGACAATCAATCCCTATCTGGGTCATGACGCGATGGAGCCATTCCTGGCATTCGCCGACAAGGGGGTGTTTATCGTGTGTCGGACTTCAAACCCTGGTGGTGCAGATATACAGAACCTGGTGATGCAAGATGGTGACCAGTTATTTGAACGCGTGGCGAACCTCGCCGCGCATCAGTGGAACGGGAATCGCAATGTGGCCCTCGTGGTTGGTGCGACCAGACCCAAAGAACTGGCTAGAATCAGGGAAATTACCGGTGAAATGACGTTTCTTCTGCCTGGCATTGGTACCCAGGGTGGCGATGTTGCTGCCAGTATAAAAGCAGGGCAGGGTGGTGGTTTGATTGTGACCTCATCCAGGGCGGTAATTTATGCTTCTTCCGGGGATGATTTTGCCGACGCCGCACGTCAGCTTGCCCAATCAACCAGGGATGAGATAAACCAGCATCGCCAATGACCTAGACATTTAGATCGCTGCTCTCTCCCGCAAGTCAAAAACAAAAATCAAAGCGCCAATTCACTCCAGATAGGGCAGTGATCAGACGGTTTATCCATGGCGCGAATTTCGTAGTCTATACCGGCGTCTGTGCTATGCAGGCTGGCGGCGGTTGAGGCCAGTATCAGGTCAATCCTGAGGCCGCGCTTCGGGTCCCTTTCAAAGCCTCGACTGCGGTAATCGAACCAGCTGAACAGGTTGTCCACATCGGGGTAGTGGGTGCGATAAGTGTCAACCATCCCCCAATCCAGTAGTTTCTGAATCCACTCACGTTCTTCCGGCAGGAAGCAGGTTTTGCCATCCTTCAACCAGCGTTTCATATTCTTCTCACCGATACCTATGTCGTTATCCACCGGCGCAATATTCATATCGCCCATTATTATCAACAGGTCTTCGGGTTTGTGTTCGCTGGATATGAAGTCTTGTAGATCGGCATAAAACTTTTGTTTTCCGGGAAATTTTATGGAGTGGCTCCTGTTTTCACCCTGTGGACAGTAGCTGTTAATAACACTGCGAAGTCGATAGCCTGATAGTGAAAAGTCACATTTGATAAATCTTCTCTGGCTGGCATCGTCGTCGTGACTAAAACCTTTAATCACCTTCACAGGTTTTTCCCTGGAGAGGAGGGCAACGCCATAGTGGGATTTCTGGCCATGGAATTGCACGTGGTATCCGAGTTCACTGATCT